>JANPGW010000141.1:0-24269 GCA_031424115.1 Saprospiraceae bacterium
CCACTCCCTTGCTCTGATAAGATCGACAACCTTTGACTCTCCGTAAATTGTTTCTTTTTCATTTGACCAAATTTTAAATAAAGTTACAAAATATTGGGTTACTCTAACTAAATTTGGTTGCTTACTCGGGGGAGAGGACAGGGGTAGGTTTGAGGTTTGAATAAAATGAATTTATTTTGCAGGGATTTTTATTTATACATTATTCCAAATCAAATAAAACCTTTACATAAAATGATATTTGAACTAACAGAGGAACACCTTGCGGTCAAAGAGGCAGCCCGACAATTTGCTCAAACCGAGCTTAAACCGGGTGTTATTGAGCGTGATACCCATATGAAATACCCGACAGAGCAAGTTCGTATGATGGCGGAATTGGGTTTTTTAGGGATGATGGTATCGCCTGAATACGGTGGTGGTGGGATGGATACATTGAGTTATGTACTGGCAATGGAAGAGATTTCTAAGGTGGATAATTCTTGTTCAGTTATCATGTCTGTCAATAACTCGCTTGTTTGTTGGGGTATTGAAGAGTACGGAACGGAAGAACAAAAGCGCAAATATCTGCCCAAACTGACGACAGGTGAGTGGATAGGTTCATTTTGCCTTTCAGAACCCGAAGCTGGTAGCGATGCCACCAGCCAGCAGACAACAGCTATTGATATGGGCGACCATTATCTGTTGAACGGGACAAAAAACTGGATAACCAACGGCGGAACATCTCGCGTTCATTTAGTCATCGCTCAAACCAATCGAGAACTCAAACACCGCGGCATCAATGTTTTTATCGTAGAAACGGACTGGAAGGGGGTCGTTATTGGCGCTAAAGAAGATAAACTTGGCATACGCTCATCAGATACACATTCTATAATGTACAATGACGTAATTGTCCCGAAAGAAAATAGAATAGGTGAAGACGGTTTTGGTTTTAAATTTGCCATGAAAGTTTTGTCAGGCGGACGAATTGGCATTGCCGCGCAAGCTTTAGGCATCGCCGGAGGAGCATATGAATTAGCGGTAGCCTACTCCGAAGAACGTCAATCTTTTGGCAAACCTATTGCACAGCATCAAGCCATCGCCTTTAAATTGGCGGATATGGCAACCGAAATAGAAGCGGCAAAACTCATGGTTTATCGAGCAGCATGGATGAAAGACCAACATTTGAATTATGATACGGCTGCTGCAATGGCTAAACTTTTCGCTTCAGATGTCGCAATGCGGCACACTGTTGAGGCAGTTCAAGTGCATGGAGGCTATGGTTTTGTTAAAGAATACCACGTTGAGCGGCTCATGCGCGATGCCAAAATTACACAGATTTACGAGGGTACTTCAGAAATACAAAGAGTCGTGATTTCGAGGAATGTTCTGAACGGAGAATTGTATTTGCCCACGCTACCTACTTCGCATTAATTCAAACCAATCAATATTGTGACAGGGGTGAATCTGAAAAGGTTCACCTTTTTTGTGCCCTTGAAAGGATAGAGATTTATATACTTGCATACTTTTTGATAATATCCAATACTTTTTCAAGCGGTATGCCGGTTACATCACTGATTTGTTGTGGTGCAATATTTTTTTTGTGGGCTCCAATGACTATGCTTCTTTCTTTTTCCTTCGCACCTTCAATTTTACCTTCAATTTTACCTTTTTCTAAGCCGCGTCTCTCGGCTTCTTCTTCAATCAGTTCCATATCATATTTTTTACTTTTACTGATTTGATAGAGGACATAATCCTCTTTACTAAGATTAGAGACTTTGGCAACATCGAATGCTTTCATGAATATGGGTTCTTTTAATATATCAGGAATGACATTAATATTCTCTAAATTTTGTAAAAAGAAGCACCATTTATCAAAATGATTGGTTAAGTGGTGCTGTTTTTTATTAAAATAGGGCAATTGCAAAAATTTAAAATGTAATTTATCAGTCATTAAAACGCCTATTTCATCTCTTAATGCACAAGAGCGTAATAACTGTCGTTTTTTGAAGTGTTGTATATTTTTATCGTACTCAAAATCTAAAATGCCTATCAAAAAAATCCTTTTCAAGTCAAAATCCCATTTGCCTTTTGGTGCTTGAGATTGTATGGGAAAAGTGGTATAGTATAATGATCTATCTATGAAATAAGGCATAAATATTTTTTGCATCTCAACTATAAACGTCTCGCCAGCCGAATTTTGGCATAGAATGTCGAAAATAGCTTTCCTTTCATCATCATGATCGGGAAGTTGTTCCGTTTTTTGGAAAGTTAATGATGATATCTGATAATCATTCGGCAATAAACCATTTAAAAAATCCATCAATAAATCTTTATTGTTTTCTTCTCCAAAGAGTTTTTTAAAGCCAAAATCAGTTGTGGGGTCAAAATATATTGAGGTTATCGGTAATGATGACATAAAATATTTGTTTGGTTCAATCATGTATGTTTTACATTACAAAAATAAGAGCTTTTCATGGAATAAGCAAGGAATATACACGGGCTTTTAATCTATGCAGCTTGATAGCCCCCCCCTCAGTAGGAAGGCTTAATTGGCCCTCGTAAGGCTCCCCCATTTTGAGATAATATTTGTAAAAGGCAGAAGATGGTAGCCCCCATTTTTTCATGAATTGTAAACGCCCGTTGTTTTTTTTGACTCTACCCGTCGAGCGAGATTGAAAGTGATAAACTCTACTTTTACTCAAACCTTTAAAAATCCGACAACCGGCATGCCACATTTTCATTGAAAAATCGGGGTCGGAATACATGCCCGGACTGAACTCCACACTGAATCCGCCAATGATGAGCCAAGCTTCTCGACTGATGACAAAGGGAGGCCAAGATGAGCCGCTCCAATCTGAGATTTCATAATGAGTGAATTCAGCCAGTAAAGCCTCTTTTCTGAAAGTAGCAATATCTCGCCCGTAGTCCGCATAAATCATACAAGATAGGCGTGGCGGTGTAGGCTCTATTAGAGTAGAAGAAAGCATAAACAATTGATTATCAACACTATTAACCTCTTCTATTAAATATTTATCCCAATCCGGCAGCACGTACATATCATCATTAAGATACACTATTAAATCGCTTGTGGCTTTGCCAAAAGCCAAATTCATGGCTTTGCAAATACCAATGTTTTCGGAACTGTAGGTATATTTTATGACTCTTTTAGATGTTTCGACTGACACTATACTCATATTTTCAGTCCATTCCTTAGTACCATCCGACCCTTCGTTGACATGTATGATGATTTCATGCTCGAAAGCGGAGTTTTTCCTGATAGCATCTATGCATACTTGCAGCATTTCAAGGTTGTTCCACGTGGGAATTAGGATTGAAAACATATATTGTGCTGAGTTTAAATACGTTATTTTTGGTTTCTTTTTAATGATTGCGGGCATCCAAACCCCACGAGAGTTTCTCCCGAATGGTTTTCAGATACGTATCACCGTATAATTGCACCAATTTGATGGTAAAATCGCAACTTCTGACGGCTAATTGATATTCAGATGTTATGGTTTCAAATCGGGAATCGAGTGTACAGAGAAAATTATCTGCTCGACCTTCTACTTCAAAACTAATAACTGAAGTATCTGATACAATAAGAGATCGCACATTCAAATTATGAGGTGCAACCGGCGTGATAACGAAATTACCGGAATTAGGAAAAACAATCGGTCCACCGCAACTCAAGGAATAGCCTGTTGAGCCGGTAGGTGTGGCTACGATTAATCCATCTGCCCAATAAGAGTTCAAATAAGCCCCGTTCAGATACGTGTGAATCGTGATCATTGAAGAGGTATCACGTTTCAAAAGGGTAAAATCATTGAGAGCAAAACGCACATCGCCGAAAAGCGGCAAATTGGTCTCGAGGTGCAGCATCCGACGCCATTCGATAGTATATTGACCCATCAATAATGCTTTAACGGCTTGATGAATACGCGCTTTGCCGATGCTCGCCAAAAAACCCAAACGCCCTAAATTGATACCCATAATAGGGACATCTGAATCTCGAACAACTGTTATGGCATCCAGAATTGTTCCATCGCCACCGAGAGAAATCACAAAATCTAATTTATGCGTTTTGAAATCCAAATAGTTTTCAAAAACCGCCACTTCTCGTTTGAACTTGATTTTATTCTTTATTTGCTTAAAATACGGCTCAAATATATAAGTGTTGACCCCCTCAGTATGCAAGGTGTCAAACAGCGTTTGGATGTAGGGCACATCCTCTTCGTGTAAAACTTTACTATATATGACAACTTGCATGATAGAATATTATTTTTTGAATGACTTTTCCAAGTCGTTTAATTTTTTCGCTAAGTCCGGTAATTTCTTAAAAATAGTAAAAGCCCTAACAAAGTCGCCATAGTTGATTGCCGGAGAACCAAACAATTTACTACCGTTTTCCGTGTTTGAAGCAATACCGGATTGTGCCTGTATTTGAACGCCATCTCCAATGGTTAAATGCCCCGCGATGCCTACCTGCCCGCCGATTCGACAGTTTTTGCCCACTTTTGTGCTACCTGAAATCCCTGTTTGAGCTGCAATAACGGTATTTTCACCGATTTCTACGTTGTGGGCAATCTGGATAAGGTTGTCTAATTTAACCCCTTTTCGGATAAATGTTGAACCGATGCTGGCTCTATCAATGGTGGTGTTTGAGCCGATTTCAACATTATCTTCAATGACAACATTGCCCACGTGGTGAATTTTTTTATACGAACCATCTGCCTGAGGAGCAAACCCAAAACCATCGCTGCCAATAACGGCATTGGATTGGATGATGCAATGAGCCCCTATTTTGCAATCGTAATAAATTTTCACCCCCGAATAAATGGTAGTGTTGGCATCAATTTGCACATTTTTGCCAATAAATACTTGTGCCGCAATCACGCAATCCTCGCCGATAGTCGCGCCCTCTTCAATAACGGCAAAATCCCCAATGGAAATATTTTTCCCTAAAGATACTGAGGGGTGTATAAATGCGCGTTCTGAGAGAGTCGCTTGGGAAGGTGCATTTTTACTACCGAATTTTTCCAATAAAAACGCCAAAGAGGCATAGACATTCTCCACTCGAATCAATGTGGACTGCACTTTCTGTTTCGGTTGAAAATCTTTATTGACCAAGAGGATAGTTGCCTCGGTGGTATAGGCATATTCTTCGTATTTAGGGTTTCCGAGAAAGCAAATTTCGCCGGGTTTCCCCGACTCAATTTTGCCAGGGCTCATGACCGATACTGAGGCGTCTCCTTCAATAGTGCCGTTGAGCAGTTGTGATAGTTCGAATGCAGTAATTTTCATTGAGCAAAATTAGAATAAGTTTTTGGGTTTTTAAAATTTAGTGAAAATAGGGCAGCAAACAAGTTAATTAAAAAATATGCTTCTTCAATACAACTGTAGTCCCTTCAATGCATTAATTTTGTTTTATGATTTAATTCATCAAATCGATAATTTAAAAAAATGAAAAATATCAAAATTTTATTTCTTTTCATGAGCATTGTTTTCATGCAATGCAAAGATAATTCTGAAAAACCAGCAACTAAACCGACTGAGACACCGGTTGTAAAAACTCAAATTCGAAAGAATATTGTCTTTTTCGGCAATAGTTTGACGGCAGGATATGGTTTAGATGATGTTTCAAAAGGTTTTGTTGGTTTGATACAAGAACGCATTGATTCGTTGGGGTTACCTTATCGGTGCATCAATGCCGGTTTGAGCGGTGAAACTACGGCGGGAGGTAAAGGTCGAATTGATTGGGTCATTGAACAACAACCGGTAGATATCTTTATTCTTGAACTGGGCGGTAACGATGCATTACGGGGCATTCAACCCGCTGATGGCGTTGAAAATTTGCAAAATATCATCGCCAAAGTGAAAGCCAAAAACCCCTCTGCAATAATAATCCTCGCAGGTATGGAAGCACCCCGCAATATGGGCAGCTCTTACACTAAAGCTTTCCATGATATGTACCCTACTTTGGCAAAGAAAAATAATATTCCACTTATCCCATTTATTCTCGAAGGAGTAGGTGGTATTGCTGAACTCAACCAGAAAGATGGTATTCACCCCACGGAAGCCGGTAATAAAATTATAGCCGAAACAATTTGGCAGACACTAAAACCGGTTCTGTAAAAAATAGGTAATGGGCAATAAGTCATCAAATACTCTATTATTGCCCATTACACATCTATTATCCATGTTTCATCCTCGGCGCTAACAATTGGTACAAAACGGGTGTAACAATTCGGGTTAAAAGTGTAGAACTGATTAAACCCCCAATTAAAACCCAAGCAAGAGGGGAGTAAAGCGGGTTCCACTCAATGGCTAAAGGAATTAAACCCCCAATAGCGGTCAAAGTTGTCAAAATAATGGGAACAAAACGGGTTTCACCCGCTTCTTCAATCGCTTCTCTCAAACCCATGCCGCCGGCGCGCAATTGTTCTGTGTAATCCACCAATAAGATTGAGTTTTTAACCTCGATGCCCGCCAATGCGATAACACCCACAATAGCCACAAACGAAAAGGTATATCCTGTGAGCAACAATACCAAAATAGCCCCGATAATGCCTAATGGAATAACCGATAATACCACAATAGTGCTTCTGAAAGTTTTAAATTCCAAAATTAAGATTCCCAATAGCCCAAAAACGGTTACCAAAATAATGGTTCCCAAACCACCAAAACTTTCCTGTTTGGCTTCTACCTCTCCGGCTGCTTGAAAGCTGTATCCTTTCGGGAAGCTCATGGTGTTCAATTTTTTGAGTAATCCGGCAGTGACGACGGTCGTGTTATAGCCTGTTTTCAAAAAACTGGTCACTGTGGTATAACGGTTTTTATCGTAATGATTGACACCATTGGGTGATGTTCGAAATTCCACCTGTGCCAATTGTTTCAGCGGAATAGATGCGCCGGTGACGGAATTGACATATATTTTGTCAAAAACGGTAATGGTTTGTTTATTGTCTTCGCCCGATTTTGGTATCGTGACATTGATGACATAATCATCTTTGCTGTTGTCCACTCTGAATTTACCCACCGGTAATCCTGTTACCGCTAAACGAATTGTTCTGTCAATTTCAGCCATCGGGACGCCATAAGTACCCGCTTTTTCATGGTCTATTACTACTTTAAATTCTTTGGTCTGCGTGGCTAATTCGTTACCGATGTATATAGTTCCTTCCGTGTTTTGTAGTATTTCTTCTATTTTGAAGCTCAATTGGCGCAAGGTATCTAAATTTTCACCAAATAACCGAATCGCAATCGGTGCTTCCACGGGAGGACCTTGCTCAAAATCTTTGACCTCAATTTTAGCGTTCGGATACTGTGAAAACTGACCCCTCAGTATATCAATCGTTTTTATTTTTTCTTCGGGTCTAACGCCTTTTTCTAATTGAACAAAGATTTGGGCGAAATTGGGCGACTCATTCCTTTGAATCACGTTATAATAAATGCGTGGATTGCCTTTCCCGATATTGGTCGCAAAGTTTTTCAGATGAGATATTTTTGCCACTTCGCGCTCCACATCTCGCGCTACTCTATCCGTTTCTGTCATATTTGTCCCCAATGGCGTTTCGATATTTATTAAAAACATGGGTTTTTCGGAAGCGGGAAATACACTGAAACCCACTTTTGGGACAAGTGCCAAAGTGCCGACAAAAATCAAAAGAGCCACCAACAATGTGGTTTTTGGAAAAGCCATTGCCTTATGCAACAATTGCCGATACGAACCACTGATAAGCCATTTCAAGCCTCTTAAAAAAATATTGCCGCGCGGGTCTCCATGGTTACTCAACATTTTTGATGACAAAAAAGGCACAATTGTCAGAGATACCAAAAGGGATGCTAAAATTGTCGTCACTACGGCCATCGGCAAGCCTCTAATAAAATCGCCTGAGCCTTCCGGCAAAAAAAGCAAGGGTAGAAAAGCAAAAATCAAAGTAGCCGTGCAGCCAATAACCGCCAAACTGATTTGTTCGGTGGCTTTGATGGAGGCGTCAAAACGGTTCATGCCGTTGCGCATAAAACGTTCAATATTTTCAACCACCACTATAGAATCATCTACGAGCAAGCCCAATGCGATAACAAAGCCGACGATACTCAATTGATTGATACTAAAACCCAGTTTATCTAACATAAATAAACCAATAAGCAACGACAGTGGAATAGAAATCATGACCACTAAAGACGCTCTGAAACCCAATGGAATCAAGGTCAAAAGCACTAAAAATATAGCAATCGCAAAGTCTTTAGCAAAATGCTCCAAACGGGTTCTGACAGAATCGGCATTGTCAAAACTTTTTTCAAATTTGATATGAGAAGGCAATTCTTTCTGAAAATTAGCCAAAATAGGCTTAATTTGGTTATCTACTTCAAAAATATTGGTGCCTTCCTTACGGCTGGCGACTACCCACACGGCACGTTTGCCGTTGAGTCGCGCTTTATAACTTTCTTCTTCGTAATCATACTTCACCTCCGCCAAGTCTTTTATTCGAACAATATTTAATCCGGTACTTTTCACCACTGTATTGCGAATTTCGTCAAGGCTTTTGTATTCACCACTTGTTTTCACATTCAGTTTCTTGGTGCCCATCTCTACCGAACCGCCCGGAATATTGATGTTTTCGCTTTGGATGCTTTGCAGAACATTGTTCAAAGGCACTTTGTTCGCGGCTAATCGCTCTAAATTGATAGCTATCCGCACCTGTTTTTGCGGAAAAGCACTATTTTGAACATTTTTTAACGATTTGACTTTCTCTAATTCTTCTTTTAGTTTTTTGGAGTAATTTTCTAATTCACTGTATTGGGCGACTTCTGATATTAATCCCGTTTGAATGATATTCACATCGGAGGGTGAAAATTTCAAAATATTGGTGCTTAAAATTTCGGTCGGCAAATTTCCTCTGATGGCATTGAATTCTCTCACCACTTCCTGATATTTATCGTCAGGGTCGGTTTCATACTTGAAATCAATACGAACAACCGCCAAACCATCGTCAATTCTGGATGTGATACGTTTAATATCGCTCAATTCATTCATTTTTTTCTCGATGGGGTTGACGACGAGTTGTTCCATGTCCGTCGGGCTTGTTCCGGGGTAAACAATGATAATAGCAAATTGAGGAGCCGTAAAATCAGGGTCTTCGCCACGCGGCATATTGAACAATGAGTTCAAGCCGATAGCCACCAATGCCACAAAAACAATGAGTGTGAATTGGTAATTTTTGACTGAAAATTCAGTGAGACGCATTTTATATATGTTTGAAGCTGTTGATAACAGCTGATTGGTTATAAAATATTGGGTTAAATTTTGACTGTGGACTTTTTAACTATTTTAACAATTGTACTTTCGTCTTTTCAGTCAAATAAGAGGACCCTTCAGTAATGACTTCACTGACTGTCCCCAAACCCGAAATGCCAATCTCATTGTTGCCAATATCTAAAATTTTGACCGCCGTTTTAAGAACCGAAGTACCATCAGGAGCGATAGAATAAACAAATCCTTCCGTCCCATTTCCTTCCACCAAGGCTTCAATCGGGATAACAGTCATTACAGAAGAGTTGCTCGGCTGCACGGATACATGCGCGAATAAGCCTGACGCCAGTCGTTTGCCTTTGGTATTGATGGTGATTTCTACTTCGTATGTGCCACTCATCGGGTCAGCCATATCCGCTAATTTGGTTACTTTTCCCTCGAAAAATTCATTTGGGAAGGCATCAAAATTGATTTTTGCTGAATTTCCTTGTCGCAAAGTTGCCCAATCTTTATCGCTCACGCCCATGCGCACAACCCAATCTTTGCTGGATGCCATAGCTTCATTAATGATTAAAATAGGCATTCCGGAGCCGGCTAATTCTCCTTCCGTCATCATTTTTTTAATCACTCGCCCGCCGCGAGCGGCTCTGATTTCCGAAAAACGTTGATTAAATTGAGCTATTTGAAGGGTTTTGCGGGCTATATCGGCACCTGTCGTTGCGTTTTGAACGGTTTCAAGCGTTGCTACGGTGTCAGCGTAAAGATTTTTGGCGCGTTGCAAATCGCGTTCAGCTTTTTCAACTCCGAACCGTGCCTGAGCTACTTGCGAATTGATTTCAGTCAAATCCAATGTAGCGAGAAGTTGTCCGGCTTTCACATCGTCACCTTCTTTCACGTAGATTCGTGCTATCACGCCACCCGTTTTGAAAGACAATTTGGACTCTGCTTTTGACGCCAAAAACCCCGTGGCAACGATATTATGCGCCACATTTTTTTGGCTGACTTTTATCGTTTTTACGGGTATTATTTCGGTGTCATCCATTTTAGATGTTTGCGTTTCTGCGCCCTGTGATTTGCCGCAACCGGATATAATCGAGCCTATACTGAGGGGGGTGAAAACAAAGAGAAACAGTCGGAAAATTCTTATTACATTCTTTTTCATTAGGTGATATTTTAGAAACCGAAAATTCGGCAATGATTTTGTAGTTGATACATTGAAAAAATTGTCAATGGTTATATTCTTGGATTTGCCTAACGGCTAATGGGAGTAAAAGGTCTAAAACTTAAAAGGGGCTTCGGCACGTTCCATTTCGACCCCCCTCAGTATAACAGTGAATTGAGCTAAACTTTGCTTCAATTCGGCGGCGGTCAATTGGGTTCGAGCATCTGTTAACTCGATTTGTAAAGCTTGACCCTCGCGGTATCTTCTTTCCATTAAGCGGTAATATTCGCGAGCGGACTGCATTTCCGTTTCGTTGACAACCAAGGCTTTTTGAGCGGTTTCAAGGTTGGTTTTAGCTATTTGAATTTGTAATTGAATTTGTTGAACGATGTCGTTTTTTTGGGCGTCTAATTTTCGAATATCCAATTGTGTTTGCTCAATTTTCAGTTTATTAGCGCCCGCCGTATAAATAGGTAATTGCATTTGTAAACCGAGTAAAAAATAAGCTTGTTTTTCCCATACTTTGAAGCCAAAACCTTGAAAACCCATATCCAGAGCCGCTCCAATTTTAGGTATTTTGTAGGATTCGTTCATTTTTAACTGCAAGGCTGCTGCCCGTTGACCACTTTGTAGTTGCGCCAATTCTTCCCGATTGTCAGCCCAATCGGGGTTATACTGCCCGAAGGAAGGGGCAGGTATTTTTTCCTTGATAGGGTTAAGCAAGTCAAAATCTATCTTGATTAAGGCATCCAAAGGTTTATTCAACAAAAAATTGAAATACGCTGCGGCATTTTTAGCGGTGTTTTCAGCTTCTACGATGCTATTTTCAACTTTACTCACTTCCGCTTTGGCTTTTAAAACCGGTGCTTGAGTGGCGACTTCATTTTTGAGTAATTTTTGATTCACCCTCAAATTTTCGTTTACTAAGCCTAACGCATTTTTATAAATGTCGACTGCTTTTTGCGCTTGACAATATTGGATGTATGCCATTTTGATATTTTTCACTAATTCGCGTTTATAAATATCAATTTTGGCTTGTTCCAACGAAATCAACTCTTTGCGAATTTCCCGATTGTAGAAAATTTCTTTATTCAAAATGGGGTATTCCGTATGGATTTTAGTGTCGTGAAAATTATTGGGCAGGAAATTAATCGTCGAGTTGTCAATATTTTTAAAGTCTTTAGATTGCGTCAACCGATTGAGGGTATTGTATACCGGATTGAGCAAATCGCCGACGGGCAGGCTCGTCTGCCGACCACCCGCTGCAAGGGTGTATTGCATCTGAAAGTTGACTTGCGGTTTGAACAATGTTTGAGCTTGTTCGAGTGCTTTGTAGCTTTTTTCAAGGTCAAACTGCTGTGTCTTTAAGGCAGTGTTGTTTGAAATGCCTTCCTTGATGTAGTCGTCAAGCAGGGCACTATTTTGTCCTAATGACACGCCTCGAAGCAGGGCAAAAGCAACAAATAGGAGCGTTGTTTTAAGTTTAGGTGACATATTTAAATTATTTTAAACAGTTGTTATAAAATGAACAATGTTCATTAATCAGTCTAAAAAAAAGCAACTAAAGTTGCGTTACAAAAAGATCAAGGGCGAAATATGAGAAAATATTCTAAATCCAATAACTTAAGCTTTCATGAGTTTCAGCATCATTTCAACCGATGATTTTATCAGCAATTCTTTATCAAAACCTTCTGAAACGCCCAATTTATCAAACAAATCTAAGCGATTGCGCAATTGCAGAGAGACCATACCGTGGACTAAACTCCACATCGAAAAAGCAATAAATTCGGTATTATCTCCTTTGAGCAGTTTTTTCTGAACGCATTCTTCGACGGTAGCGCGTAAAAAATTATACACTTTGAAACCACATTCCCAACCATGTTGTTCTTTTATGGCGCACATGGGTTCGTTCAAAATAAACATCAAATCGTACAATTCAGGATTGTCAAAAGCAAATTGAATATACACAAAACCTAATTTATTCAGCCGATCAAGCGGGTCATGGATGTGCGTTAATGCCGAAAATTTTTCAAATAGCCTTTCAAATGCCCATTCATGCATCGCGTGAAAAAGTTCGTCTTTATCTTTGAAATACAAGTAAATCGTGCCCGGGGCGTATTCAATGCGCTTCGCAATACCTCTCAATGTCAACTTTTCGTAGCCTTCATCCAAGTACATTTTTATAGCCGCAGAAACAATGAGCTGCCGCATTTCCAACTTTTCTCTTTCTCTTCTTTGGATAATTCCCATATTTTTTTTGATTGAATAAACAATGCAAATTTAATGAACATTGTTCAGCAAAAGCAATTTTTTTTTTAAAATTCAGTAATTTTTTTTTACATTTAACAAAAAATTGACCTATGAAAATGAAAACTATACTTGTGATAGCTTTTTGGGCAATAACAATAACCCTTTCAGCACAAACCAAAAACAAATATGGCTACCCCCTCAGTGTAGTCAGTGATATTTGGGTGTATTTAAAGCAAGTTGAATCGGATAGTAATATGGCTTTGGTGGAAATCAAAAGCCGCATTCCTAATATTGTCCTTGATATTCGCTACGCCACCGAAAATAATTTCCTGAATAAAGTTTTTTACAAAGAAGCCAAGGCTTTTGCGCGCTTGCCGGTAGTGAAAGCGTTGGAAAAAGTACAAGCCGAACTCAATACCAAAGGGATTGGGCTTAAAATTTATGACGGTTATCGCCCTTACGCTATCACCGTTCAGTTTTATGAAAGTTCTCCTGATTCTACATACGTGGCGTCGCCTTGGAGCGGGTCAAAACACAATCGGGGGTGTGCAGTAGATATGACATTGGTGGATTTAAAAACCGGCAACGAATTGGCGATGCCTACCCCTTACGATAGCGGTATCAAGGAATCGTGGGCGGAGGCCCCGGTGAAAGATAAAAAAGCCTTGAAAAACCGTGAATTGATGAAAGCCGTGATGGCTAAAAATGGTTTTACAGTAGAACCTTCCGAGTGGTGGCATTACAATTTCAATGGCTGGGGTGACTATCCTCTCATGGATATGCCCTTTGATATTTTGAGTAAAGCACCAACTGCTTTTAATTATGATAGAAAAAAAGTTATGATACCCATGCGTGATGGTATTAAACTCAACACCGTTATTTTCATACCCCGCAACAAAAAAGAAACGTACCCATTTTTACTCCAACGCACTCCTTATGGCGTGTCGGAAAGCCCGATGCCGGAACTGTCGCAACCGGAGTTGGCTACTGAGGGGTTCATTTTTGTCTTTCAAGATATTCGCGGCCGTTACGATTCGGAAGGGCGTTTTGAAATGCTGCGGATGAGTCGTGATAAAAACGATAAAAACAGCATTGACGAAAGCAGTGACACTTACGATACCATTGATTGGCTTTTGAAAAATATATCTAACAACAATGGCAAAGCCGGCATTTATGGCGTGTCTTATGACGGTTGGACGAGCATCATCACGCTCACTGAGCCGCATCCTGCGCTCAAAGCCATTTCAGAACAGGCTACCCCAGCCGATTGGTTTATTAACGATGATATGCACCACAATGGCGCATTCAGATTGAGCTATGGATTTGATTATGCTTTTATGGAAGAAGCTGGTAAAACGGATACCCTTTTTCCGTTTGTTATGCACGATAATTATGATTGGTATTTGAAATTGGGGCCTCTTTCTAATGTCAATGACAAGTATTTTCACCATACCATACCGACTTGGGATAATTTTGTCAAACACCCCGATTATGATGATTTTTGGAAAAAACAGTCCTTATTGTATCGTTTTGAAAACATCAATTTGACTGTTCCCATTCAGCATGTAGCGGGTTGGTTTGACCAAGAAGATTTTGCAGGCCCGTTGTATATGTATGATTTATTGGAAAAAAAGGATAAAAACAACCTGAATTATATCGTCGTGGGTCCTTGGAATCATGGTGGTTGGGCTCATGGTGAAGGTAAAAAATTAGGCAACGTACAATTTGATACCGCTACGGCTAAAACTTTTAGGGAACATATCCAACACGCTTGGTTTGCCTATCATCTTAAAGGAAAAGGGGATGGCAAATTTGCGGAAGCGATTACGTTTCAAACGGGCTCCAATACCTGGAAAAACTACGATACATGGACACCCAAACAAGCCGTTACTCAAAATCTCTATTTTCAGAACAAGGGTAAATTGTCTTTTGAAAAGCCCAAAACGACAGACGAAATGGCTTTTGATAGCTTTATTTCTGATCCGGCGCATCCTGTGCCTTATCGACAAAGACCGATTGAACAAACCTATGGGCGGGGCTCACGTTGGCGCACGTGGATGACAGAAGACCAGCGTTTTGTCCACAACCGACCCGATGTTTTGTCATGGGAAACAGATGTTCTGACGGAAGATATGACGGTCACAGGGCAGGTTTTAGCGCATCTTTTTGCTTCCACCAGTGCTTCAGATGCGGATTGGGTGGTGAAACTTATTGATGTGTATCCCGAGAATTTTGAGAACGATTTTACCATGAGTGGCTACCAACAGATGGTGACCGCGGATATACTGAGGGGTCGCTATCGGAACAGTTTTGAAAAGCCCGAGCCGGTCAAACCCAATGAACTCAATGCCTACACGGTTAATTTATTAAAATCGGATCATGTTTTTAAAAAAGGGCATAAAATAATGATTCAAGTTCAGAGCACTTGGTTTCCTTTGATTGACCGCAATCCACAGAAGTATGTGCCGAATATTTTTTTAGCCAAAGAGGAGGATTATCAAAAAGCTGAGCATCGGGTGTATCGGACTGGGGCGTTCGCATCGCATGTTGAGTTGTCGGTGATGCGGTAGATTTAATCTAATTCTGCCAAAAGTGGTTGCGTGATATTGAGCATTTTTCTTCTGTTCTTTATCAATTTTCCCATTTCTGGAATACCCATTATAATGTGATTTTAGCCAAAAATAAAGATTTTTATTGAATAAATACAATAAAAATCCTATTATATTGTGATATTATTATTTTTGTAGCGCAGATTTTAATCCGCTTATAAGCAATAAATAATAGCATAAATATTCGCCGCCAGGATTTTAATCCGCCTAAAAGGAATAAGTTGTTGCACAATTTTTTTTAGGCGGATTGAAATCCGCGCTACAGACCTAACTCCTTGCGCAACGGGTCGGATTTGAGGTCATGTTTTACCCAATAATCGCTCATCATGGATTTTTTCAATTTGGCTTCGCTCATTTTTTTGTCACCGTCATACTCCACAAAACCGGTGATTTTGTGGGGGAAAGCCGATTCAAAATAAACTTCCATTCTGCGTTTGATGGTTGGATAGTTGACGGTACAGATTTTCATGCCCGCTTCTCCATCTTTTATATCTATGGATGCGCTCACCGCAGCAATGGGTTTATGACGCAAACGCGTATAGGTGAGATTCGGGATGATTTTAATCGAGCTGGTTGGCAGACTCGCCGGGTTGATGCGCAAGCGGGTAAAGACTTCATCTTCGAGCATAGCCCCCCCCTCAGTATCTGACTCTTGATCGCCTTCCATTTCAAAATAAGAGAATGATTTCGTGTGGTATTTATTTCCTTTCAAGTTCATTTGCGTAAAAACATGTCCGCACCAGTCTTGCACAGTGGTGGTTTCTTTCAAAGAATGCGGTCTGTTTTGAATATCCACGGGCGTGAAAAGGCTACTCATCATGGAATAGTCATAAATCCCCGTTTGAAAACGTTGTAGAGCATTGAGTTTCAAAACGGGCACTCGGTCGTTTCCTGCTTTGATAGGGTCGTCGAGTTTCACTTGCTTAGACGCAGAAAGATCTTCGGTGACAAATACAAACACATTATAACCCTGTCGAGGTTCGTCATAACGGTTGATAGTGTAGTCGTAGCTGCATATCTCGGCTTTGCCGGCATACCAATAGTCATTGAATTGGCTATTGGTTGCGGAGGCTAAAATAACTTGAGGAGCGTCCTTTTTAGCCGCCTCCTTTGAGCCTGAAACAGCGTTGCCGCCTTGGTTACAGCCCCAAAAGGCTACCGCAGAAATGGTAATTATGCATAAAAAGAGATTTTTCATGAATATTTTTTGTTTTAATTTGAAATTAAATGATGTTTTTATTCTAATTATAAGGTGTTGAAAAAGGCGCATGTTAAATTTTAACAAAATAATTATATCTACATTTTTACCTTAAATCAGTTACGAAAGCCTTTTGTTGATGACATAATGAGGGGGTAGCAACACAATATTTTTCAACCTATATTTGTAAAACAATTGCGAAAAAAACCATCAGATGCTCAAAAAACAAACATTATTAAACAATGTGTCTTTTACTATTTCCGATGTTTTTTTCCCGCTTTTTAAAAACAGACCATGACATAAAACGAAGTGTGTACAGCTATGGTTCATGGATGATTCGCTTTTATGCGTATATAATCACAACCAAGCCAAGTATTATGAATAAACATGAGCAATACGTCACTTCAGAAGTTATAATTCGAACCATTTATTGAAAGCATAATGCTACAAAACGCTCCTCCCGTGCGTTGAATCCTCCCGAGTCGTTATCTTTTTTTCATCCTTTTTGACCTGTTTTAACAACAGTTTTGGCGGCTATCGTCCACTGAAACGCTGTGAAATTAATGCTTTTTTGAATAGAATTTAAGATAAAACGAAAAACGACCACTTTACTATTTTTTTCTTTGTTAAGAAGCCATACAGTCGTGAACGATAGGCTGTAAATTATTAACAAGCATATAAGTTAATGACACCGATCACACATTATTTTGTACACCGCTCTTTAAAAGCGATGACTCTTGTAGCATTGCTTGCGACCTTCTTCACAAGAGGGGAAGCGCAGACGCCATGTACGGATAATATGCCGAATCCGGTCATTTCGGGGAAAAATTTGGTGTGTGCAAACGAGCAGACAACCTATTCGACCCCAGAGAATTCGGGGATAAATCCCTCAGTATCAGGCTCAACTTGGCAGTGGACATTGGCTTCGGGTGGTCAAATCGTTTCGACGAATAATAACACCGTGACTATTCGTTGGAATTATCAACCCGGAACAAGTGGACATAAGTTGACGGTAAAAGAAACGAATACCGGTGGGTGTTCAAAAACAGTGGAATATGTAGTTTCAATCAAGGACATTACACTGCGGTGTATCGGTAACTTCAATGTGTCCATTGATAATACTTGTAAAACGACGCTGAACACGGAGTGGTTGCTTTTAGCCGGGCACATCGGGGGCAGCGAGATGAAAGTACAGATATTATCTGGTACAACAGTTTTGGAAGAAGGTATCGGAGCAGTTGAAGTGGATGGCATCGGAAAAAATGGAGGCAATTATGAGTTTATCAACAAAACCTTTGTTTACAAAATCATCGAGTCCTGCACGGGCAATTCTTGCGGGGGCTATGTCAAATTTGAAGACCAAGCTCCACCGATTATTCAATGCCCGATGGATGTCGTATTCAGTGGGGCGGAAGTCGTCGCCCCAACAACGCCATTACCGCAAAGTTCCGGAACGCCGAGACTAACAGATTGCAGCCCGACATCTTTTACATACACTGACCAACTGTACGAAACCAATTGCCTCACGCCTTTTATGGCACTGCCGGCAGGAGTTTCCGAAGGTCATACGTTGCCTAATTCGGGGGATATTCACAGAATTATTGTCCGAACTTTTATCGGAAGAGATATTTGGGGCAATACTTCGACCTGCGAGCAATTGATTTTTATCAGAAGAGCAAATGTCAAAAACGTGATTTGTCCGCGTGATGTAGAGTACGAATGTCAGTCTGTACCGTCAAATCTTGACCCCTCAGTAACGGGTGTCCCGATGTTTGATGTGGACGGTGATGTAAAAACGGTGAATGACCGTTACGCGCTTGGGCAATCGGTTCAGATGTATGTGCGATATACCGATGACACATTTTATTTGTGTGGCGGCAGTTATCAAATCACGCGAACGTGGACAATTTTAAGCCTTTGTTCACCCGACGATTCGAACACGAGTGAGAATGAAAGTCGAAAAATATGTACCCAAAACATCACTGTTTTGGATAAAAAGCCGCCGGTTGTGAATGCTTATTTCACTCAGCATTATACCAATGGCGGTCAACTTTTGAAGCAAGATACGGTTGTCCCTTTTGATGGCTATTATATCGTGAATGGTGGTAGTTTTTACGGTTATCGGGCGCATGTTTACCCCATTTCATTGTCTGAAGCTTGTGGTGGCTACGTGCGATTGTTACTAAAAGCCCAAGATTTGAATTGCCTAAAAGGTGGGCGGGTGAGTTTTACGGTGGACGATGCGCGGATGAAAATAACGAGCGGTTATCCGCAGTTTAACAGCCAAACCGGTGAAACGACGGTTGTTTTTGAGGGTAATTTTATGAATATCGGTGAATATGTTTTCACCATTGAAGCCAAAGATGAATGTGGTTTTGCTCTTTCTAAAAAGACTTTTCGGGTTTTAGTGAGAGACAATTTGAATCCACAAGCATTGTGCCTCGGCAATTTGTCCGTCAAATTAGATAACAACGGCATAGCTCGAATTCCGGCTGAATTACTGAATAGCGGCTCGTCAGACAATTGCGGCACGGTGCGCTTTGAAGTAAGAAGATTAGAAAACTGTCAGTATCCGGCAGATACGCTTTATAAACCTTATATTGATTTTTATTGCTGCGACGCAGGCAAGTCTCATTGGGTGACATTAAAAGTGAGCGACGATGCGGGAAATATCAGCGAATGTTCAGTGAACATTAAAGTGGATGACAATATGAAACCCACTTGCTATGCCCCGATTGTAACCACTATATCTTGTGAAAAACTGGATATGACCAATTTGAGCCCATTTGGTGAGCCTGCGTTGTGGGATAATTGTGGGATTAAAGACACTGTTTACAGTGTTAGTAATAATGTGAATAATTGTGGTGTGGGTACAGTAACCCGTAAATGGACATTTTCGGATATTTCCGGCAACCGAGATTCTTGTTCTCAAACCATCATCGTAACAGGCAAAAGTGACTTTACAGTGGATTTCCCGGATGATATGGTGGCGGATTGTTTCGCTTCTGTACCTACGGTCGAACAAATGCGACAAATGATGTTGACGAACACGCCCGATAAAGACGGGCACATCACCAACAACGGCTGTGGTGAAATGTACGTAGATATCAAAGATGATACGTTGAAAAATGTGCCGGGTGCTTGTTATCTTATTTTAAGAAAAATAAGAGTGATGGATTGGTGTCTTTTTAATCTGAACTCCGGTTCAAGCGATGACGCACAGGGGGTTATTGCGTTCACTCAGCGGATAACTATCGCTGATAACACCCCCCCTCAGTATATCGCGTGTTCTGACACCATTATAAAGGCTTTTTCAAATGGTTGTCAAACAATCGTTAGTATAGAAGTCAAAGCGGAAGACCCTTGCAAAAGTGCAAAGATGGGTGAAGATGTTTTGAATTATACATGGAAACTGGTGGAAAAAAATCAGCCCAATACAGTATTATCAAGTGGTAACGGGAATACAATAACCACAACTTTACCTTTTGGGAAAGATTTTACGGTGCTTTGGACAGTGGTTGACCGTTGTGGCAATCAAGCGACAAAATCGCAAAACATCCAAATTGTGGATGCCCAAAAGCCTTTTATTCAATGTTTGAACAAAACAACGCAATTAATTGGGGCATACGGTGAAGGTTCGGTAAGGGTAAATGCGAGTGATATGGTGTCAGGTTTGAGCGATAACTGCTCGACGGACGCCTATTTAAGAAGTAAATTAGCAATCATAAAAATATCGGAAAGCGGGAACAGTTATCCCTTAGTACCGCTTTCTGCTTTAACTTTTGGGTGTGAAGACGCGGGTAAAAAGATACCCGTTCAGATTTGGACAATGGACGAAGCGGGCAATGCCGATTATTGCACAGCCGAAATCAGCATTGAGGATAAAAATGGTGTTTGTTTTATCGCCCCGGCTGCCGCTATATATGGCACGACTAAAACAGAATCGGGTAAAACCGTGAAAAATGTCACCATTTCAGCGGTTCAAAATGGCAATATTTTGAGTTCGATGATGACGACAGCCAGTGGTGGTTACAATTTAGAAAATTTGTTGCAAGGTCAAAATTACCAGGTGCGTGCTTCTAAAAATGACAATCCGGTAAATGGAGTGAGTACATTCGACATTGCGCTCATCAGTCGGCATTTGTTAGGGATTCAATCGTTTACAACGCCCTACAAAATTATTGCCGCCGATGTGAACAGAGACGGTGAAATCACGGCAGCCGATATGTTGTTTATCCGAAAATTGGTGTTGCGCTCGTTGACGGAGTTTCCTAACAATACGTCATGGCGATTTGTGGATAACAATTTTGTTTTTACAGATATTGAAAACCCCTTTTCGTCTGACTTTGCCGAAGTGATAAACGTCCCGAATATTGGACAAGCGGCATACGCCAACTTTGTGGCTATCAAAGTAGGGGATGTCAACGGGTCAGTGAATCCACTGAATGTGTCGGGTTCGGGCGCAGATAATGTAGAAGTGAGAAGCAGTGAAAAATTGACTTTTGAAGTGGAGGACATTGAGATGAAAGCCGGCGTGGAATATACCATTCCGTTCGCTGTCCAAAATTTTAACGCGCTCGGTTTTCAATTTACAATCAACTATGCACTTCCCGAGAATGGGATAGAATGTATGGGGATTTTGAAAGGCAATTTAAAGGGTATGGATGATAACAACTTCGGTAAGTTCAAAAATGCTTTGACGACCAGTTGGAACGGTACAGTAGAGGAAAAATCCGTACAGGCGTTCAGTTTGGTTTTAAAAGCGACTAAAAATGTAAAATTGAGTGATATTTTGACAATAGGTTCTAATATCACCACTGCCGAAGCCTATAATACGCACAGCGAACGCATAACCATTGCATTAAAATTTACCCATTCAGAACGTTCGGAAGAGCGTTTTACCCTCTATCAAAATGAGCCGAATCCATTTGATAGTGACACAAAAATTTCGTTCAATGTACCGCAGCAAACAATGGGTAAGCTGACAGTCTATGACGCCACGGGCAGAGTGATGAAAACGGTGCAAAAAGAGTTTAATACCGGATATAACGACATTATTGTCTCAAAATCAGAATTGCATAATACCGGCGTTTATTATTATCGCCTGGATACGCCGATCCATTCGGCAACAAAAAAGATGATTTTAGTTAATTGATGACTTGTTTGAATTGTAAATGTTCATCACCTGTCTGCCGACAGGCAGGTTTATCATTCAACATTCATCATTAAATATCAAGATATCGTTTTGAGTTTTAGATCGGTTTTTTTGATGAAGCCTCACGCCCTATTGGTACGTGGGGCTTTTTTTCATTATGAAAAAAGGTGCTGAAGATTATAAACGGGTAGCAGTTAAAGTCTATCAAAGTTTTGGATTTTATACTTTGGGTGCTTATTTTTGTATAAAAATATTGAAAAATGAGAATAACATTAAGTTTCCCAGATACTAAAGCTTCCTTCATTTTTGAACTATTGCAGAACTTGAAATTCGTCATTATTGAAAAACAAGACGATGTCCCCGAGTGGCACAAAGCAATATTAGATGATAGAAATGCTGAATATGAAAAAAGCCCCGATGATTTAATGGACTGGGAAGATATCCAAAAAGAAAAATCTATACTATGAGTTATATTGTAAAATTCACACAAAAAGCTTTAACAGATTATAACGAAATTAGATTATGGTATGAGGAACAAAGCGAAATGGTTAGACTAAACTTTGAACAAGCCGTAAAAGAAAAGCTGAAAATTGTTTCAGAGCATCCGGAAGCTTCACCCGTTCAGTATAATAACACCAGAGGTATTTTGTTGAAAAAATTTAAATATAAAATTTATTATCGCGTAGATGATTTAAGGCAATTCATTGTTATTACAGCTATTTTGCATACATCACGTGATTCAAATACAGGCAAAAAATGATATTAGGAATAAATTACAACGGCGATACTGAGGGGTATCGCCGTTGTGGTTTATTCCTAATATCATTAGATAAAAGGATAAAACTCTGCACCTCAAACAAATTTTGCATTGTGGCTTTTTGTTTTTAATTTGCCTCATTCTTACTGCTAAAATCCCGATAATGACAATAAAACCTACAAACGATAGATTTTTAGATGAAAATCTCAGTAAATATGCCTTTTCGGATAAAATATTAGTGTGTTGTCCGCGGTGTCAAAAACGGGCGGAAGTGTCGTTTGATAGAGAAACACACCATAAAAAGCTCTTTTGTCCTAATTGCCACTACATCGAAAAAGGGGATAATCTGACATTTGACAACAGAGTCAAGAGAAATTGTGATAATTGCGGAGAACCGATATTGATTGACATTGAGACCAAACAGAAAATTGATACAATAAATGTAAAATGTCCTTCCTGTGGACAAACAAGAGATTACAAACCTGCTTCTACGATCAAAAGAATATTGTTTAAAGACCAAGGTGATGCAACCGACCCGCATTATGGGCTGCCACTTTGGTTGCAAGGAGACATAAAAGGCGACTTATTTTGGGCATATAATTACGAGCATTTGAACTATTTAAAGAGATACGTGGCAGCTAAAATCAGAGAAAGAGCCAGCCCAACCTATATGACCTTGATAGCCAGACTGCCTGGTTTTATAAAATCGGCTAAAAATCGAGAAAAATTGCTGAAATTAATGGAGAAACTTGAAGTCAAAACTTAATACTAAAACACTTTTCAATGCGCTTAATATTTACCCATTTTCTTTTTTTGACTTGTCTATTGACAGCAAAAGCTCAAATCCGCTTTGAAGATAATTATCTGTATACAACAGGACGATTTGTTTTTTCATTAGGTGGTAGAAACAACTCTCTATTTCAACAAAACACATCTTCGCCCGTTTACACGCCGCCTTTTAAAAAAATAGCGTATCAAAATTGGGCAAATGATGGTTGGCGAACTAATGCACATAATAGGTATAATTTCCTCAATGATAATTGTTCTCAACTCCAATCTGTTAATTTTATGCTCGCTAATAGAGAATCTATTCGTGATAGTCTTGTCATCGCTAATGGGGTAAGAACAGATTATATGCTTTATGAGGTAAATACATCCGGTGAACTCATTGAACGAAGCCACGAAATGTATTTTTATAATAATCGGGCAAAACTGGATTCGATTTATTTATTGGGTAATTCGCCGAATAAAACGGTTGTAACGTATGTTTATGATAGTCAAAACCGACAAATTGCATCAGAAACTATAGGTGTATCAGCAACAACGAGAACAATCAACGGGCGTAGTATTTGTGAATATGATGAAAATGGTGAGCTGGCTTATTTTAAAGAAGAAGATTATATTGATAGCAGATGGCGGAATAATCAAGAATGGTTTATCAAATGGTCATCGGGTAAATTGTTGACTTTTAAAATGCTCGATTACTATAATACCTCAACGGATACTCAACGCTTAACTTTTAACTATCTGAGAACCACAAACACCATCAAAGATATCGTTGATGAAAAATATCAACCTTTGACTAAAAGGTGGGATGCTCAAAGACGGTATGTTAATGTCTCTCACAATATTAAAGGCTACCCGACTCAGATTGACTATCAAAGTTCTCCTAATAATGGATTAGACTGGGGTGCTTATAATCTTTTATTGTTTAAGTATTACCCAAATGATACTTTGCTTTTAGAAAGAACAACTATCAATATGATTCCTAACCCTCCTCTAAATCAGGAAAAAGAAATATACGAATATTGTGGTGTTGCATCCCTTTCGCCCGTTCATGAAATGGAAAATTTGGATTTCACCATTTTCCCGAATCCTGCTAATCAAGTTTTAAACATTCGTATTTCGT
>JANPGW010000142.1:0-13842 GCA_031424115.1 Saprospiraceae bacterium
GGTTATTGGCAACGAACCGGCGACTTCTACCTCCGTCGGTAGAACTTACGGCTTGGAGTTTTTATTTCAACAACGATTGTTTAAAGGCTTTTATGGCATTTTGGCATACACGTTCGGACACAGTGATTTTGAGGATAAAAACTGCAATCTTGTGCCATCTGCTTGGGATTCGCGTCACACTGCCGTTGCCACATTGGGCTATCAATTAAAAAGAAATTGGGAAATTGGGGTCAAATTTCGAGCCGCTACAGGCGTACCTTACACGCCTGATGCACCCGAATCGAACGTGGTCGCTATTTGGAACGCTAACGGTCGCGCCATTCCGGATTATGCTAATAAACTCAACGCCAATCGCACCAAAGGATTCTCTACTTTTGATTTTAGGATTGATAAAAAATGGTTTGGTAAAAAAGCCACTTGGAATCTTTATTTGGATATTCAAAATGCACTGGGTTCGGTCGTCAGTCGTCCGGCTACCTTGCTCGACCGCCCTTTGGATGCCAACAATAAACCGACTGGGGAAGCACCCATTTTTACCGATTCTAAAGGCGTTGCGCGCTACAAGACGAAAGTTATTGACGATTCATCCGGCAATGCCACGCCGAGCATTGGCTTGCAAGTGGATTTTTAAGCTTTTTTTTTTCAAATAAAATACCCCCTCAGTATAGCCATATTGAGGGGGTATTTTATTTGAAAAAGCGTTATGTATCAAGGAATCAAATAATATATTGTACCGGATGGCGCGAAATAGCCGATAGATTGAAAACTAATAAAACCGGAACTTTTAGTATATAACTTAGTATATGCTGGACCGTCAAAAATGATATCATTGGAGTCATAAAATGCGATGGCTGAATCATACTTGTTATTCAAAATATTGACATTATTGACTTTGCCGAAACTTTTTAACACACCGGATTGATCAATAACACTCCATTTATTGGCAGTCCATTTGGGCAAATTATTGTCTGTCAAGACAAATGAAGGGTTCTTTTGCCGAAATAAGGAACTAAAAATGAGCGTTTCGCCCGTTTGAGGCTTAACGAAAAGGCTGTCATCCTTTGTTTGGAAATAATAATACACTGTTTTGACCTTTTTATTCAGCCACTCTTCCGAAATTTTATAGCCATTTTCATCTTTGGCAATCACCGTTAACACAATCGTATCGCCCGTGGATTTGTAGGCGGTATCGGACTCTGAATGTGGCATCCGAGATGTGTAACCGGCATATTGGCTTTGTTGACCGATTTGCAGATTGTCGAAACTGATGTGGTTGTTTGAATTAACGCTTTCTCGGTAACAGTGGCTGAACACCACTATCAAAGCCAAAAATTTTATAATATTTACGTACTTTTTCATAGCCAATATTTATTTTACTTGTAAAAATTAAATCATCTATAAGAATACTGAGGGGGCATTTTTTAAATCTATAACATTTTTTAAACGATTGATTCCGTTTTTATGATGCTTATCACGTTTGATTTTTTTGTTAGGGTTTTGTTATAAAAAAATTTAATAAAACCCTAATTTCTCTGTAAAACGCCTCTCCGATTTATTTTTTTTATACTTTTGCCCGACTTAAATAAATCATTGATTTTTTGACATAAATCTCAATCATGTTTCCGACTGTAAATCCAACCACAACTAAGTCTTGGCGCAAATTAACCAAACATTATAAAGAAGTAAAAAATGTTCCGATAAAGGCATTTTTTGCGGAAAATCCGAACCGATTTGAACAAATGTCTATCCAATTTGAAGATATATTGGTGGATTATTCCAAAAATATTCTCACCGCCGATACGCAAAGTTTGCTTATCAAATTGGCGAAAGAATGTGGTTTGAAAGCCGCCATCGAGGCGATGTTCAAAGGTGAAACCATCAACGAAACGGAAAATAGAGCCGTTTTACACACTGCTTTGCGCAATCGGTCGAACAAACCCGTGGTGGTGGATGGCAAAGATGTGATGCCGGAAGTGAAAGCGGTATTGAAAAAAATGGAGCAATTTTGCCAAAAAGTCATTTCGGGCAATTGGAAAGGTTATACCGGCAAAGCGATAACGGATATTGTCAATATCGGCATTGGCGGCTCGGATTTAGGTCCCGTAATGGTTACGGAAACCCTCAAGCCTTACGCCAACCATCTGAAAGTCCATTTTGTATCGAATGTGGATGCTACGCATTTAGCGGAAGTTTTAAAATTGGTCAACTTTGAAACAACTTTGTTTCTGATTGCCTCCAAAACTTTCACGACGCAAGAGACCATGGCGAATGCTCATTCAGCGCGCCAGTTCTTTTTGAAAGAAGCCCAAGCTGAAAAACACATCACGAAGCATTTTGTCGCTCTTTCTACTAATGAAAAAGAAGTGGTCAAATTCGGGATTGACCCTGCTAATATGTTTGGTTTTTGGGATTGGGTAGGCGGTAGATATTCGTTGACTTCTGCTATCGGCTTATCCATTGCTTTGAATATTGGTTTTGATCATTTCAAACAACTTTTGGAAGGTTTTCACACTATGGATAAACACTTTCAAACGACGCCTTTTGACCGCAATCTGCCGGTTTTGATGGCGATGATTGGTGTTTGGTACGTTAATTTTTTCAATGCTGAATCGGAAGCTATTTTGCCTTATGACCAATATATGCACCGTTTTGCAGCATATTTCCAACAAGGCAATATGGAAAGCAACGGTAAATACGTGGACAGAAATGGTCAAGAAGTCAATTACCAAACGGGACCCATCATTTGGGGCGAACCGGGCACCAACGGTCAACACGCTTTTTATCAATTGATTCACCAAGGCACGCGCTTGATTCCTTGCGATTTTCTCGCGCCGGCTATTAGCCACAACCCTATCGGTGAGCACCATACATTATTGTTATCCAATTTCTTTGCCCAAACGCAAGCCTTAATGATGGGTAAAACTGAAGCGGAGGTCATCGCAGAATTTGAAAAAGCCGGGAAGAAGCCGAGTGAATACGAGAAATTAGTGCCTTATAAGGTTTTTAAAGGCAATCGCCCAACCAATTCTATCTTATTTAAACAATTGACACCGCGCACATTGGGCAGTTTGATTGCGCTGTATGAGCATAAAATCTTTGTTCAAGGTGTCATCTGGAATATTTTCAGCTTCGACCAATGGGGTGTTGAATTGGGTAAACAATTGGCGAATAATATTTTGCCCGTTCTGCGCCATGATGTGGCAGTGGAGCAGTTTGATAGTTCCACCAATGGTTTGATTAATGCTTGGAAGGGGATGAAAAAATAAGTTGTGGGCTGCTTTGCAGCGTTTTGTTTTTTAGCCACGAATTGCACAAATTTCACCAATCTATGTGTTGGTATGAACATTTTGGTCAACACATAGATTAGTGAAAATTCGTAAATTCGTGGCTAAAAAAAAAGTGTGCAGCAGCAAAAATTCCGATTACCCAAGCTAAAATCCTGTTTTTTACGTACATCCTACCATGAAAATCATCCATCTCGCATCGTTTCTATTTATTTTAAACATATTGTCCATGGGTTGCCAACAAAAAACGACCCCCACAGTATCGCCGGATTTTAACAAGCCCGGTATCAGATATTTAGCTTTAGGGGACTCATATACCATCGGCGAAAGCGTGGCTGAAAAAGACCGCTACCCCAACCAATTAGCCGAACGATTGAAACAGCAGATTATCCCTATCTCTTATCTCAAAAACATTGCAAAAACCGGTTGGACCACCGACGAATTGCAAAAAGGCATTGCTGATGCGGCTCTCAAAGACAGCACCTTTGATTTGGTATCGTTGCTGATTGGCGTCAACAACCAATACCGCAATCGCTCGGTGGAGAACTACAAAATCGAATTCAAAGAGTTGCTCAATGAAGCCATTAAAAGAGCCAAAGGGCAGAAAAATCGGATTTTTGTGGTGTCCATTCCTGATTACGCGTACACACCTTTTGGGGGTGGGCGCGAGAGCATCAGCCAAGGCATTGATGTGTATAATGCTGCCAATGAAGCTATTTGCCGAGCCGAGGGCATTACGTATATCAATATTACACCGATTTCAAGGAATGGTCTTAAAGATCCTTTACTCGTTGCGGGGGATCAATTGCATCCTTCGGGCAAACAATACACGCTTTGGGTGGAATTGATGTTGCCGGAGGTTGTGAAGTTGTTGAAGTGATGATGGGTGGATTTTTTTTGTTCTGTACTCCCATTGCTTTCCGATATTGAGCTTCTTTGAAGCTTTTTTTAGGCGGAACAAGTTCCCAGCTACTTCACAAGTCCATGAGCATTTGAATGTCTGCTCGTTGATAGGGTGATTCCATCAATTTCACCTCTCGGAAACCGACACTTTTGTAGAGATTCAATGCCGGTGTGAGTTTGCGGTTGCTTTCTAAAAATAGTTGAGTAGCACCCAATTCTCGCGCTTTATCAATGGCAGCAAGGGCAAGCTTTTTACCGATTTGCTTACCTTGATAGCGTTCGTCAACGGCCATTTTGACCAATTCAAAAAAAGTATCACTATCTTTGACCAATGCGGCTGTGCCGACAATTTCTCCATTCAATTGAGCCAATAAAATCCAACCGCCTTTGTCTAAAATATGCTCTTTAGGCTTCTCCAATTGAACCAAGTCGCTGGGTTCAACCTTGAAGAATTTTTGAATCCACGCAATATTGAGATTTTTAAAATCCTCTCTGAATTCGGGTTGATAATTAATGATTGTAATATTATCCATTTTTACTTTTTTTGTAAAACAGCTTTGAGTCTCAAAACACACTCAAATCAAATCAATTAGTCAGAACTCTCAAAGTTTTTTAAACAGATTTTTTTAAATCAATAATCTTTCATTTGAAATGAAAAAGCGTAATTTCGCAGTTGTGATTTTTTCATCACCCAATCACTCTGTAAATTATTGATTTTCAATGAAAAAAATATTTTATTTTTCATCAACTATTTGTTGCACTCTCATCTGTGCTTGTCAAACCGATTCATCTAATAATGATAATACGGCAAAAAAAATAGAAGCCCCGGTTTTCACTATCTTCGACGAATATTACACTGAGCGCATGAAGCTCTACCCTTTTGAAGCGACAATGAACGGTATCAATGATTATAATGATCAGTTTCCTATTGATATTGCCGATTCTTACCGCGATACGCTCAAACGGTTTTATGAAAAATATAAGACAGCTTTAGATAAAGTTGATGTGGCATCGTTGAATGTAAATGATAAAATGAGCCACAAAATCCTGAATTGGGAAGTCAATATTGCCCTGGAAGGTTTAGCTTTTAAAGACAATTTGATGCCTATCAATCAGTTTCAGAGTAAAACGCTGGATTTAGGACAAATGGGTAGCGGCGAAGGTGGTCAACCTTTCAAAACCGTCAAAGATTATGACAATTGGCTCAAACGGATGTCCCAATTTCCGGCTTGGGCCGATACAGCCATTGCGAACATGAAACGGGGTGTTGAATTGGGATACATTCTACCTAAATCATTGATAGTCAAAGTTTTACCGCAATTAAAACCTATGTCAGAAACACCCGTTCGGGAACACCTTTTTTATGGACCCGCTCAAAAATTGACTAAAAATACTGTCATTCAAGATTCCGTTAAAAAACGTCTTACGGCTCAATACGCCGAAATGGTGGAAAAAATAGTGAAGCCCACTTACAAAAAGCTATATGACTACATCAAAAATGACTATTTGACCAAAGCTCGCGCAAGTTCAGGCATTTCAGCTATACCGGATGGTGACAAATATTATACTTACCTGACGAAGTATTACACGACTTCGGATATGACACCCGACCAGATTTTTGACTTGGGGGAAAAAGAAGTGGCGCGCATCCGGGCTGAAATGGAAAAAGTAAAAGAACAAGTGGGTTTCAAGGGTGATTTGAAAGCATTTTTCAAGCACGTTACTGAGGGGGTATCCCAATTGCGGCCTTTCAAAAATCCGAAACAAGTGATTGCTAATTTTATTGCTATTCACGAAAAAATGAAGCCCCAGCTCGAAAAGCAATTCGATTTAGTGCCAAAAACGCCTTTTGAAGTGCGCCGTACAGAAGCTTTCCGCGAAGCTTCTGCCAGTGCGGAATACATTCCGGGTTCGTTGGAAAATAGTCGCTCGGGCATTTTTTACGTACCGATTCCTAACATAAAAAGTTATAACCTTTTTCAGGATGAATCCTTATTTTTGCATGAAGCAATTCCCGGGCATCATTATCAGATTGCGCTGCAACAGGAAAATAAAAAACTCCCCGAATTTCGCCGCAATTTGTGGTACAGTGCTTATGGCGAGGGTTGGGCGCTTTATACTGAGGGATTAGGCAAAGAGCTCGGATTGTATAATGACCCCTATCAATATTTTGGTCGGTTGGGTGGCGAAATGCACCGCGCCATTCGTTTGGTAGTTGATGTCGGGCTTCATGCCAAAGGATGGACGCGCGAAAAAGCCATTCAATATGACCTCGACAACGAAGCCGACAGCGAGGACAATATCATCGCCGAAATCGAACGGTATATGGCAATTCCGGGTCAAGCATTGAGTTATAAAGTGGGCGAACAGCGCATTTTAGCCTTGAAAAGAACCGCGATTGATAAAATGGGTACCAAATTCAACATTCAAAAATTTCATAATGAAGTGTTGAACGACGGTTGTGTGCCGCTCGCTGTTTTAGAAAAAAAGATGGCGGATTATATAGAAAAAAATTAAATACTTAGCCCCCCTGCCCCCAAAGGGAGAGTACCACTCGAAAATGCTAAAAATGCTCATTTATTTAACATTTTTAGCTCGATTCGTAGGCGTTCCCCCTTTGGGGGTTAGGGGGCTAAAAAATTAAAATCAGTTGAACCTAATAATGGCAGAAGAAAAAGTTAAACTCCGTCGCGTATTGTCCCTTGACGGCGGCGGAATCAGAGGTATTATGACCGGGCAGGTCTTAATGGCTCTTGAAGAAAAACTCAATAAGAAATACTTTGAAATCTACGGCAAACAAGCCCCGAAACCCATCCGTTTGGGGCAATATTTCGATATTGTTGCCGGAACGAGCACGGGCGGCATCCTCACCTGTCTTTTGTTGTGCCGAGACGATGAAGACCCCGAATATCCCCGATTTTCAGCCAAAGATGCCGTGCAGATTTACGTCAAACACGGGAGAGACATCTTCAAACCCACTTTTTCGGGCAAAATGCCGGGTTTTTTGTCGGGTCTAAGTGGGTCGAAATTTGGTAGCACCCAACTCGAGAACATCTTAAAGCAGTTTATGGGTAATCGGCGCATGAGCGAATTGCTCAAGCCTTGCTTGATTACGAGTTACGATATTCAGGAGCGCAAAGCCGTCTTTTTTACGTCTCACGATGCCAAGTGTAAAGACAATGCAGACTTTCCCATTTGGCAGGTGGCTCGATCAACTTCGGCGGCGCCGACATATTTCCCTCCTGCAACCGCCGTAGCAAAAGACGATTTGGAGTTTTACACAATAGACGGCGGCCTTTTTGCCAATAACCCCACAATGTGTGCCGTGGTGGAAGCCATGAAAATATTCCGCGACGAGAAAAACAAACTCAGCCGCTTGGATGATTTGTTCATTTTATCGATTGGTACGGGTGAAATCAGAAAAAAATATGAATACATCCATGCTATTAAATGGGGACTTTTGCGCTGGATTTCTCCCATTATCGACATCATGATGACCGCCGTTTCCGAAACCGTGGACTATCAACTCAAAAAACTCTACAAGGCACTGGAGTTAGAAAAACAATACTACCGCATTATGCCCGAACTCTGCGACGCCAATCCCGAAATGGACGACGTATCGGATAAAAACATCGAAGCCCTCCGACAAGCCGGTATCAAAACGGCTTATAATCATGATGATGAGTTGGATAAGATTGCGGAGATTTTGATTCGGAATGAATGAGGCGTCAAGTTAAGTTTTAAAAAAAGCCATCAGCACTGGGTGTTGATGGCTTTTTTGTTAGAGTAAAAAATATATAAACATTTTTATAGATTTTAAAAAATGATTGGTATCTTTATTAAATGATAGTAAATAAGTGTTATGTGAAATTATTAATATTAAAACAAATAACATAATGAAAAAGAATTACTACCAAAACAGCCTCTTATTCGTCATTTTACTGGCTATTATTTCCTGTGCCCCGAATGGTCCAACCTCTGAACAATATGGCTTTCTAAGTGGGATTTGGCATGGCATCTGTTTCCCATTTGCTTTGATAGGCAAACTGTTTGGGTTAAAAGTAGGTTTGTACGCCGATAACAATACCGGCTTTTTTTATTGGTTAGGATTCATTATTGGATTAGGCGGTCTCGGCGGAGGCGGCGCAAGCAGTAGACGATAAACATGGAAAAAAAGATTAAAATAGGATTAGCCCTCCTTTTTTTGGGTTGTTTAGCGAATATGCCTTTTGGGTATTTCCAACTCGTACGCTTTTTGGGCATGTGTGGGTTTGCTTTTTTAGCCTATCAAGAAAAACAAAAAACCAACGACGGCTTTTTCATTTTTTGGCTTGTATCCGCCATTTTGATAAACCCCATATTCAAAATTTCTCTGGGTCGTGCATTGTGGAATATTGTTGATGTTGTTTGGGCTGTGGTTTTGATAGTTACGACTTTTTATGATGCAACCAATAGAAAAAACAATAAATAATCAGCTTAAAAAAGACTTTATGATACCCGACTTTCAAAAAATAATGCTTCCATTTTTAAAGGTTATTGCAGATGGTGAAGAACATTTCACCTTTGAAACAAACGAAAAAATAGCAAAACTTTTCAATTTGACAGAAGATGAATTAAATGAGTTTCTACCAAGTGGGGTTGCTAAAACATTTGCGAATAGAGTAGCATGGGCTAAATCTCATCTTAAAATGGCTGGTTTACTTGAAAATACTAAAAGAAGCTATTTTAAAATTACAGAATCAGGAAAGAAGTTTTTGTATAATAATCCGAATGAAGTTAATTTACGAATTTTGAAAACAATCCCAACCTATCAAGAACGAACAGGACGTACAAAAGATGAGGACTTATCATTAGATGTTGATATTATTCAAAATTCAGAAACTCCCGAAGAGATTTTAGAAAAAAGCTATCTAAAAATTAGAAAAAATTTATCCCAAGAGTTACTCCTAAAAATAAAAAATTGTAGTCCTGCATTTTTTGAAAGTTTAGTGGTTGAATTGTTAGTTAAAATGGGTTATGGTGGCTCAATGAAAGACGCCGGTAAATCTATCGGTCGTTCAGGCGATGAAGGCATTGATGGAATTATTAAAGAAGATAGGCTCGGACTTGACGTGATTTATATCCAAGCAAAGAGATAGGAAAACGTAGTTGGGAGACCTGAGATACAGAAATTTATTGGTGCTCTTGCGGGGCAAGGTGCAAAAAAAGGTGTATTTATTACAACATCTAAATATACCAATGAAGCTAGAGAATATCAACCAAGAAATGATACTAAAATTGTTTTGATTGACGGAGAACAATTAACAGATTTAATGATTGACTTTAATCTTGCTGTATCTACTGTAACTACATTTGAAATTAAACGGATAGATAATGACTACTTTGGTGAGGAGTGAAAATTGCTTTTTTTTATAAAAATATAAATATATGTTAAAAGTCATAACTTGGAATTGCAACATGGCTTTTAGGAAAAAATCGAAGTTTATTGAGCATTATAAGCCAGATATACTAATCGTACCGGAATGTGAACATCCGGATAAATTGAAATTTGACTCCGAAAGTATATGTCCAAACGAAATCTTTTGGTACGGTACAAATTTAAATAAAGGTTTAGGGGTATTTTCATACACAAACTTTAAAATCAGTCTATTGAATATCCATGAGGAAAGATATAAGATGATTTTACCCTTAAAAGCAACAAATGAAATTTCAACTTATACAATATTTGCTATTTGGGCGAATAATCCACAAGACAAGAATTATCAATACATTGGACAAGTTTGGAAAGCTATAAATTATTACCAAAGTCAAATTAATAACACTAATACGCTATTAATTGGTGATTTCAATAGCAATACTATTTGGGATAAACAATATAGAGAATATAACCATAGCACCGTTGTTAATATTTTAGCTCAAAAAGGAATTGAAAGCATATATCATCAATATTTTGAACAACAACACGGTGAAGAAATATTTCCAACACTTTATTTATACAGACATCAAGACAAACCTTATCATATTGATTATTGTTTTGCCTCGACAGATATGCTAAAAAAACTTAAAAAAGTGGAAGTCGGTGAATATCATAATTGGATAAAAATGAGCGATCACATGCCATTAATAATTGACTTTGATTAGGTAAAAATGCTGACATACTGAGGGGGTAGGTAAATCAGCCTCTGCAAAGTCATTTCAGACATTATGTTTGCCATTTTAGAAAAAAAGCCATAAATTTGGTTGAAATGAAAAACTTATCCTCCTATTAACTGAAAGCTGCTTTGTTGTATTTGATAGATTTGCATAATACTCAAAAGCATTTATTGAGCATGGATGACAAAGAATTAGCAGAATACAATGATGCAGTTTTAGATGAGTTAAACAAGCTGAATCAATTAATAAAAAACATTGAAGAATCTGAAAATTTATAAACTATGCTGACGCTATCCAAATATACTTACGTTAATGATTTGGTTAACCGATTAACTGAGAACAAATCGTTACGCACTTTTTATACGCTTTATTTAATGGCTGAAACGGACGAAGTACGGTTAAAGCTCAACCAATCTTTTAAAGAAGCCTCTCTTTCATTGGAGGGCGAAGCACTGAATAATTTTAAAAAAGATTTTACTGATAGCTTTAAAAATATTATGCCCTTAGTCAAAGATTTGAATAACCGTGTAGCTGAATTTGCTGCTTCTTTGAATCTTAAAAAACAAGTAGCATAATTGATTTTATGAAAAAATCTATTACATCCCACAAAAAAAGGTCACCTGATACCAAGTGACCCTTTTTTATATCTCAAACACCGGCTATCAAGCCTTTACATACATTACTTCTTTCACGGCTTTGATAATTTTAGCCGGATTAGGCAAATATGCCTCTACCAAAGTAGCCGCATACGGCATGGAAGCATCGGCACTGTTCACGCGAATGATGGGCGCATCCAAATGGTCGAAAGCGTAACGTTGGATTTCGTAAGCGACCTCTGCTGACACACCAAACATGGGCCATGCCTCATCTACAACCACCAAACGGTTAGTCTTTTTCACGGACTCCACGATGGTAGCGGCATCGAGTGGACGAATAGAGCGCAAGTCAATAATCTCTGCTGAAATGCCTTCTTTTTCGAGTTCCATCGCCGCATAACAAGCCTCAATGACCATTTTATTGTAAGTGACAATCGTCACATCTGTACCCGCGCGACGAATAGCGGCTTTGCCAATCGGCACGGTGTATTCTTCATTTTCGGGTACAAGACCGAAGCTGTCGTAAGGCAAAATACGGTCGTTGCCGTTTTTGTCTTTGCCCAATGTGCCTTTTGCCGTCGGATAATTGTACATAATTTCAGATTCCATCACGCACACGGGGTCATTGTCGCGAATCGCCGACTTGAGCAAACCCTTCGCATCGTAAGGATCCATAATGGAAATGACTTTCAAACCCGGCACGTTGCCCATCCAGCTCTCAAAAGTTTGTGAGTGTTGCTGCGCCAACTGCCCCGCCGAACCCGATGGGCCCCGGAACACAATCGGACACAAAAACTCACCCGCTGATTGCGACATGGTTTTAGCGGCATTGTTCACGATTTGGTCAAAAGCCAAGATGGCAAAATTCCACGTCATAAACTCCACCACGGGACGCAAGCCATTCATGGCAGCCCCCACGCCGATAGAAGCAAAACCCAATTCCGCAATCGGGGTATCAATGACGCGGCGCGCACCGAACTCGTCGAGCAAGCCTTCGCTCACTTTGTACGCACCGTTATATTCTGCTACTTCTTCGCCCATAAGGCAAACGTTGTCATCGCGGCGCATTTCTTCCTGCAACGCTTCCCGAAGTGCCTGACGTAAAGTTATTCTTCTCATTTGATAATAGATTTAGTAAGTGACCCCGAGTGCTCGGGGGAAAAGTGAACAGTGAAAAGTATGTTTACTCTTCAGCTGTTTCAGCTTCTAATTCATCTTTTTCAGGTTCTGCAATCGGCGTGATCATTGGCAAACTAATCCAATCTTTTTCGGCTTTGCTAATGGTCGCAAATCTGAGAAAACCACCGGTTGCTTCGGCAATACTTTTGGCAAAAGACAGATAGCTGGCATATAAATGGTATGCCACTCGTGGATCCAATTTAGCCAAAACACTGTTCAATTGCGCCAGATTAGCAGAAAGCATTTCTTGTCTTTGAGTGGTGTCAGTAGGCAATGTTTTCAACAAATCATTGAATTTAATAATAAAATTCGCATGAATATCCTGATAAAAATCGTGCAGCACTTTATCGCCTGCATACGTTCTGATTTCAGTCAGCTTATCAGCCCACGCTTTTTCTTCGGCATCAACAGTGCCATCTGCACCGGCAATCAATACCGCTATTTGAGGAATAGCATCTTCGAGGTGAACAAGTTCCTCTTGCGACAATGTTTCAAAAAATTTCATACATGATATTTGGGTGAAATATGGATTTTTTTTTTACGGGAGCAAAGATAAATCAATTACTTTTAAAAATGGATTTAATAAGGGTATCAAATATGGAAAAAATTTGGTGGAGTGTAAGGGTGCCTCGCACCTTAGGTTTTTTCTTTAGCCACGAATTTCACTAATTTCACCAATCTACGTGTCGATATTATTTATGTCAACAAATAGATTGGTGAAATTAGTGCAATTCGTGGCAAAAAGAAACTTCATGGTGCGAAGCACCAACATAATCCGAAAAAAAACGATTTTTATCATCAACAAAACGCTACAAAAACTAACTTTGCTTTTCATCAACCCCCCCTCAGTATTTTGAGGGATTAGAGTGCAATAAAGTCCAACAAAATTTAAGAATTGACCGATTAGTATTTCAATTTTTAATTTTCAATTCTCAATTACAACTATGGCAAGACCTTCTTCCAAACCCAATACATCGCCAGGCAATCCGACTATTACGCCGCTGATGCAACAATACAATCAAGCCAAGGCGAAATATCCTGACGCGCTGTTGTTGTTTCGGGTGGGCGATTTTTATGAAACATTTGGTGAAGATGCGGTCAAAACGTCTCATGTGTTGGGTATTGTGTTGACAAGCCGCAACAATGGGGGTTCGGATGTAGAATTGGCGGGGTTTCCTTACCACTCTTTGGATGTGTATTTACCAAAATTGGTGCGAGCGGGCTATCGAGTGGCGATTTGTGAGCAGTTGGAAAAACCCGTTGCGGGGAGAGTTGTGCGGCGAGGCGTGACGGAAATCATTACGCCCGGCGTGACAAGCGATGATAAACTGCTTGACCAAAAACGCAATAATTATTTGGCGGTCATTGCCGTCAAAAGACAAGATACGGGCATCGCTTTATTGGATATTTCGACGGGTGAATTGCTGGTGACTGAAGGTGATTGGGCGTATTTGGATAAAATTTTACAGACATTTACACCCGCCGAAGTCATTTTCCCCAAAAGTGTGTCAAAGGAATTTAACGAAAAATTTGGGGATAGATTTTACACCTATTCGCTCGACGAATGGGTTTTTCAACAAGATTATGGTCGGGAAAAACTGTTGGAGCATTTTCAAACCAAATCGTTGAAAGGGTTTGGCATTGAAGATATGGATTTGGCGCAAATTGCTGCCGGTGCCGCTTTGCATTATTTAGCGACGACCGAAAAGACCAATTTAAGGCATATC
>JANPGW010000143.1:0-5462 GCA_031424115.1 Saprospiraceae bacterium
GAACCAGCCTATCCGCCTGTTTTTGCAGCGTTGGCAAATGCCTTGTACAAAGCGACGGGCAAACGTTTTTATCAGCAACCTTTTTCTAAAGATTTGCCGAGTTCGTGATTATTTGAAATTCGTAAGATTCTGTTTGATTACGATTATTTGTGAATTATAAGAGCAATTATCTTTACATAATTTTTCGCCACTTTTAAAAATCAAAACCATGGCTAAATTCAATATAAAAATCAACGGACAAGTCCAAAAATTAGATGTTGACCCGTCAACACCGATGCTTTGGGTTTTGCGTGACCATCTTAATATGCCAGGCACAAAATATGGTTGTGGCATGGCGCAATGCGGTGCTTGCACTGTTCACCTCAACGGCACGGCGACACGTTCTTGTATGTTGCCTATTTCGTCTGTTGGAAAAGCAGAAATCACCACCATCGAAGGTTTATCCGCAAATGGTGACCATCCTGTGCAAAAAGCGTGGATTGAACACGATGTGGCGCAATGTGGTTACTGCCAAGCGGGTCAAATTATGAGTGCTGCGTCCTTACTCAAAGACAATCCGAACCCAACAGATGAAGATATTGAAAACTTTATGAGCGGTAATATCTGCCGTTGCGGTACTTATACGCGCATAAAAGCAGCGATTAAAACAGCTGCTGCTAAGAAATAATGTAACATAAAGTTCTTTTATTTAAACTAACACATAAGCACATAGGACACATTGCTTTTTTTTCTTTTGTCATTCAGTAGAAAACAAAAAGCTATGTGTCCTATGTGCCAATGTGTTGAACCAAAATCATAAAAAAAATGGAAAATAGTAAAGCAACATATAATAGGCGTTCCTTTTTGAAAGCATCAGCTTTGGCGGGCGGTGGATTTATGCTCAATTTTTCTTGGTTGACAAGTCTCAAAGCAGCCGATAAGATGGAGGAACTGAATCTCCTTGAACAATGGAATCAACTCAATGGATATATCCAAATTACGCCAGAAAACGTCATTAGAATCCTATGCCCCAACCCCGAATTCGGGCAAAATGTTATGACATCATTGCCGATGATGGCGGCAGAAGAGTTAGACGTAGATTGGAAAAACGTGGTGATCGAAATGGGTCCCCACGACAATGCAAAATTGGGTACTCAATTTACAGGTGGTAGCAATTCGGTGCGCATGTATTGGTCAGTTTTGAGAAAAGCAGGTGCATCAGCCAGACACATGCTTATCGAAGCGGCGGCTCAAACTTGGGGCGTTCCAGCGAGTGAAATCACAACCAAAGCGGGTGTTTTATCACATTCAAGTGGAAAATCGGCAAAATATGGCGATATGGCAACCAAAGCGGCAACTATCGAAGTGCCGAAAGATGTGAAATTGAAAGCAGTCAAAGATTTTACGATAATTAGAAATTCAAAGAAAAATACTGAGGGGGTAAAGGTCGTGACGGGTAAACCGCTTTTCGGGATGGATTATCGGGCAGACGGCATGCTCATCGCTATGATTCAACACCCGCCGGCATTTGGTCTGAAATTAAAATCGTTTGATGCTTCGCAAGCACTCAAAATGTCCGGCATTAAAGATATTTTTAAATTGAAATTGTATGAAGATGGTTTTGTGCAAGCCGGTTTCGATACCCGTACATTCAACGAAATGGTCGTGATAGTCGGCAATTCCACTTGGGAAGTAATGAATGCCCGCAAAAAAGTGAATTATCAATGGGAGCCAATCACCGAAACTAAAGAAACAATTCAGGGTTTTCGAGGAGATAAAAAAGAGGTCATTATCCCCGCAGGACTTGAAACTACCGAAACGCATTTAGCGAAAATGGCAGAATATGCCCAAAAACCGGCGCAACAATTAAGAAAAGACGGTGACCCGGAAGCCGCTTTCAAAAACGCTGCACAGGTTATCGAGCGTACTTACACAGCACCGTTTTTGGCGCATAACTGTATGGAGCCGATGAATTTTTTCGCTGATGTGACCGATGAAAAAGCATTGATGGTAGGGCCTTTGCAAGCACCGGGCTGGGTAGAACCGACTCTGTCTAAAATTTTAAATCTTCCTCCCGAAAAGATTGAAATCCAGATGACCCGCATGGGCGGTGGCTTTGGCCGTAGAGCTTATGGTTCTTACGTTTCAGAAGCGGCTCTTATTTCTAAAAAAGTAAAAGCGCCAATTAAGCTTATTTACACTCGTGAAGACGATATGACTTACGGCATATATCGCCCGATGTACACCGCAACATACCGCGCGGCTCTTGATAAAGATAAAAATTTGATTGGTTTTCACGTAAAAGGAGGTGGTATTCCTGAACACCCAATACATGCGAATCGTTTCCCTGCGGGTGCGGTGGATAATTATTTGGCAGAAGGTTGGGAAATTCCATCGAATATAACAATCGGTGCATTCCGTGCGCCCCGTTCCAATTTTAATGCCGCAGCTGAACAGTCTTTCCTTGATGAAGTAGCCGAAGCAATGGGCAAAGACCCCATTGATTTGCGTTTGGAATTGTTGCAACGTGCCAAAAAAAATCCCGTCGGCAAAAACAATGAATATGATGCAGATAGATATGCAGGTGTTTTGAAACTTGTGCGCGACAGATCGGATTGGAATAATGCCGACAATCGCAAGAAAAACAGAGGTGTTGCCGCTTATTTCTGTCATAATTCTTACGCTGCCCACGTCGTTGAAATGACGATTAGAGACGGACAACCGTATGTCGAACAAGTGTTTAGTGCGATGGATTGTGGCATTGTCATCAATCCCGATGCAGCCAAAAATATGGTCGAAGGCGCAGTCATAGATGGTATTGGCAATGCATTATATGGCAGTATGACATTTAAACACGGTGTAACAGAACATAAAAATCTGGATACATACCGCATTATTCGCCACAATGAAGCACCTAAAAAAGTAGATGTTCATTTTGTCCAAAACGATATTGACCCAACGGGTTTGGGTGAGCCGCCATTCCCACCTGTTTTTGGTGCAGTCGCTAATGCGCTTTTTAAAGCAACGGGTAAGCGGCATTATATACAGCCTTTTACTTTAGAAACGCCTAAATCGCAAGGGTAATTGATTATTTGCTTTGATTATAAAACAAAAAGACGGGTGCTTGATTGCGTCCGTCTTTTTTGTTTTTTTGAGAGAAAAACTGAGAGAGGTAACGCAGTCTGTGAAAAAACCATCCGCCAAAAATAATAAAAAAATCCCATACCTCCCCCCCCTCAGTACCCCATTTTTTCCTCATACAAGGAGTGCAAACAAAAACTGCTACCAAAGAGAGTTATGCATATACGCGCCCCCCAAAAGCCGCCATGAGCAGCCTCCAAAAAGCTCCAAAAGCCCCATTTACTTCATTTTTGTGGGTTTTGAGGCGTTCTAAGAGCGTTGGAACGTACATTAGGGTCGGTGAGTGATATTTGGGTGATATCAGGGTCAATTTCCTGCCTGTGTTGAAACTCTGATTTCAGGGCTTCAAATACCTGTTTCCAATTTTTGCCTTTTTCTAATTTTTCTTTTGTAAATGTTTTGTGTTCCAAATAATTCTTCACCGTTCAAAAAGCGATTAAATGTGCGAAATACCTCTATCAAGGACTTGCGGTGATTGATACTTCCATCCATAGTTTTAAAAGTTCTAAACGTGGCTATGGTGTGGTAAGAGGGGACTTGTCGCTCGCACAACCACATCATTTCGATTTTGCGCTCACCTTCTTTTTCCAACTTGCGCGAAGAGCGCACCCGCTTGAGATACCCATAGAGGTAAATTTTGAGCAATAAAGCAGGGTGATAAGGTGGTGTCCCCGTTTTTTTAGGTTGTATATGGGCAAAACCTAAGGCAGAGTAATCGACTATATCGCAAAAGGCGTCAATGACCCGCACCATATTGTCGGGAGCGATTAAATCTTCAAGGCAGAAGAAGGTTATCTGATTGCGGGCTGCGCCCTTGCGGTGATGTACCATAACTTTGATGGTATGTGAGTGAATTATACTCATCAAGATACGGCTATATGGGGAAATATCATAACTTTTGAAGGGTTTTTTCACAGTTTGAACGTGTGTACTCACGTCATACCGCCGCTTGTTGGGCTTTTGCGGGTGTGTTTTAAGCGGCGGTTGGCGTGAGTACGGTGTATTCAAGATTGTCGTCAACTACTCGTTGACCACAATCTTTTTTATTCCATGAAGTGATTTTTTTTCTTTTTTGTCAAAATCTGATCTCAGTATTTTTGGCGTTTTTAAGGGTTTTCTGTTTACAATTATCTCTATTTAGCTTTTATTTTGTAAATAGTACCTCTATTATTGCCAAGTTTCTCAATCTCAAATTCATTCACTAAGTATTGTAAATCTTTTTTGATAATCGCTGCTGAATATTGTGGCAAATCCTTGGTTATATCGCCCAATTTAATTGGTTGATTTTTTTGTATGTAATTTAAGATTTCTTTCTGCCTTACGTTCATATATCCACCTAAATTTCTGTATTCTTTGAGTTTTTGTTCCAGTTTTAAGATTAGTTCACTTAAACTATCTAAAAAAAATACTGTCCATTTATCTATCCTTTCTTCTTCTTTATATCTGTTTCGCTGACCTTCCATTAAGGCTTGATAATAGGCTGCCTTTTTCTGTTCTATAATATGTTCAAAGGAAATATACAAAACAAATTTATACTCTAACCTTATTAAAAGAAGATTAGTCAATAGTCTGGATAGTCTGCCATTTCCATCTTGATAGGGGTGTATTGACAAAAACTCATAAATAAATGTTGCAATGATAATTAATGGGTGAATTTCCCCTTTTGCAAAAGCATTATTAGTCCAGTCTATTAATTCACTCATTTCTTTTTCTACCAAAAACGGTTCAGTTGTATTGAAAATGACCCTTGTTGTCCCGTCAGGGTAGGCAGCAACAACTTTATTCGTCAATTCTTTGAATTTGCCCCTGTGTCTATCATCTTTACTACTATATTTTAGTAGGAGGTTGTGTAATGTGTGGATATTAGAGAGGGTTAAATCTATACTACCTGCATTATTTATGATTGTTTCGAGTGTATCATAATAGCCACCTACCTCTTGTTCATCTCTTGTCTGAAGTTTCGTTATTTTAAGATTTTTTATCAAAGAGGCTATTTCTACATCTGTCAAAGAACTGCCTTCAATCCTTGTTGAAGACCCAATACTTTGAATAGTTGCTATTTTCTTCAATTCTTTTAAATATCTGTTTTCTTCTTTGTCTAATTGTTTCCATGCACCCTTAAATTGGTCTATCTGTCCAATTTTTTGAATGATGCGCTGGGTTGTTAGGAAGTCGAACTGTAATTTATGTTGAATCATTTTATCTATATTTTATCCGTAAATTACCGATAAAAAAATGATATTTCCAAATCGTTTATCTATATTTTATCCCTATTTTATCTATTTCTTTTTATTTCATTTCGTTTGACTAATGAACGGGGCTTTTTTCTCATTTCATGGAAC
>JANPGW010000144.1:0-2232 GCA_031424115.1 Saprospiraceae bacterium
CAATAAAAAAACGGAACCCACCGGCGAATTGCTCAAGCGCATTGAGAAAAGCTTTGGCTCTTATGAAAAACTGAAAGGCTATATTGCAGCCACATCTAAGAATGTGGACGGCAATGGTTGGGGGATATTGGGTTATCAACCATATTCAGATAGTTTGACCGTTTTGCAATGTGAAAATCATGAAAAACTGACACAATGGGGCGTTATTCCTTTGCTGGTAATTGATGTGTGGGAACATGCCTATTATTTGAAATATAAAAACAAACGCGCCGATTTTGTAGATGCGCTTTTCAATGTTATCAATTGGGACAATGCAGCGCAAAGGCTTGATATTGCCTTGAAATTGGTGAAATAACGAAATGTACTTTGGGGAAATTACCCATTATTTCCCCAAAGTAAACTCTAAACAGGTGACAATGAAATACTCTTTGACCCAACTCATGTTTTATTTTTTAAAACTTGGTACAACAGGTTTTGGTGGGCCGGTTGCCCTTGTTGGCTATATGCATCGCGATTTGGTGGAGCGTAATAAATGGATTTCAGAGGAAGATTATAAAGAGGGTTTAGCTTTGGCGCAATTAGCACCGGGTCCATTGGCTGCCCAATTGGCTATTTATTTGGGCTATGTGCACTACAAAATTTTGGGCGCAACTGTTGTTGGTTTAGCCTTTGTTTTACCGTCCTTTTTAATGGTTTTGGGCTTGGGTGTAGCGTACCAACATTATGGTGGATTGCCGTGGATGCAAGCCGTTTTTTACGGTATCAGTGCGGCAGTAATTGGGATAATAGGCTTCAGTTCCTACAAATTAACCAATAAATCGTTAGGGAAAGACAAATGGTTATGGGGCTTATTTGGGCTATCTTTTATCATAACTGTGGCAACACAGTCTGAGAGTGTTTGGCTGTTTTTGGGTGCAGGCGTATTTTATTGGTTGGTGAAAGCACCCCCTCAGTATTTGAGGGTTTCGGGGGCATTTTTTCCATTTAACCCCCTGTTTTTACAAGCGACTGCGAGTATTTCAACGGATTCTGTCTTATGGCAAATCTTTTTATTTTTTGGAAAAGCTGGAGCATTTGTTTTTGGCAGTGGTTTGGCGATTGTACCGTTTTTATATTCGGGAACCGTAAAAGAATACCATTGGTTGAATGAACAACAGTTCTTAGATGCTGTTGCAGTAGCGATGATTACTCCCGGGCCCGTTGTCATTACGGTTGGCTTTATAGGTTATTTGGTAGCAGGATTTAAAGGGGCGTGTGTTGCAGCCTTAGCAACGTTTTTACCTTGCTATATTTTGACCGTTTTACCAGCACCATATTTTAAAAAGTATGGCAAATTGCCGGCTATCAAGGCTTTTGTAGATGGCGTGACAGCTGCTGCAATTGGCGCTATTGCAGGAGCAGTTGTTATTTTAGGTTTAAAATCTTTAGTGGATATTCCGACTATCTTATTGGCAGCGATTACCGTTTTTATTCTTTGGAAATATAAAAAAGTGCAAGAGCCTTATATCATTGTTGCGGCGGCTCTAATTGGCTTGCTTTTAAAAACGTTTATATAAAAATAATTTTTGCAGGATTTATGAAAAGACTTTTTCTCTTTAGTTTTTTACTCATCGTGTTCAATACCCAATATTTAAATGCTCAAAAAACAGTTCTTGACGAGGAGCAAATGTGGTTCGGCGTTTTAAATCAAACTCGATTGACCAATAAATGGGGGACATGGACGGATATTCATTTGAGGTTTAAAAATGATTTCGTGAAAGATAAATCCACCTTAATTTTGCCTCGATTGGGCTTGACTTATTATGTGAACGATGATGTAAAACTCACGGCTGGATATGCCTATATCAATAATTACCCAGATGGCGCAAGGCTGATTACACAACCCGAGCACCGCCCGTGGCAGCAAATTCAGTGGCATACTAAATATCCTAAAATTAGACTGATGCAGTGGCTGCGCTTGGAGGAACGCTACCGTAGGAAAGTTCAAAATAATAATACTTTGATTGATGGCTATAATTTCAACTACCGCATTCGCTATAATTTTCTGTTCACGACCCCCCTCAGTAAAAAAGGCTTCGCACCGCAGAGTTGGCAATTTGTCTTGAATGATGAGGTTCATATCAATCCGTCAAAGAATATTGTTTATAATATTTTTGACCAAAACCGCTTTTTTATTGGATTATCCTATCAAATAACTAAAATGTCGAATCTTCAATTCGGTTATATGAATTT
>JANPGW010000145.1:0-4226 GCA_031424115.1 Saprospiraceae bacterium
GAAGATGTCTGTAAACATTTGAATTCAATTCCCCAAATGATATAAATCCTCTCAATCGCCAGTTTACGATGGTGATTTACGTGATTTAATAATGAATTTACCATGAGGTTCATTACCATTACAGGTATTCATCTTTTACAGTAAAATGCATTTGATGTGAATTGGGAATATTTTTCGTTAAAATTGAGTTTGTAGTAGGGGATGTTTATAGGTGAAAATACTGCTCAACGTAAATTCAGTAATTGTGAGATTTAAAGGCTGCGATTTATTTGATTGACCCATGTTTACCATGAGGTGAGTTACCATTACAGGTGTTTACTTTTTTCAGCAAAATGCTTTCGTGATGAATTAGTACTATTTTTTGTAAAAATTGATTGTGGAGCATGGGATGTTTACAGGTAAAAATACTGCTCAATGAAAATCAACAACTCTCAGGTTTAAAGGCTGCTATTTATTTGAATTACCTATGTTTACCATGAGGTGAGTTACCATTACAGGTGTTTACTTTTTTCAGCAAAATGCTTTCGTGATGAATTAGTACTATTTTTTGTAAAAATTGATTGTGGAGCAGGGGATGTTTACAGGTAAAAATACTGCACAATCAAAATCAACAACACTCAGGTTTGGAGGCTGCTATTTATTTGATTGAGTAATGTTTATGATGATGTGTGTTACCATTACGGGTGTTTACTTTTTTCAGCGAAATGCTTTCGTGATGAATTAGTAATATTTTTCGTAAAAATTGATTGTGGAGTAGGGGATGTTTACAAGTGAAAATACTGCACAATGAAAATCAACAACACTCAGGTTTGGAGGCTGCTGCTATTTATTTGATTGACTAATGTTTATGATGATGTGTGTTACCATTACGGGTGTTTACTTTTTTCAGCAAAATGCTTTCGTGATGAATTAGTAATATTTTTCGTAAAAATTGAGTGTAGAGTAGGGGATGTTTACAAGTGAAAATACTGCACAATGAAAATCAACAACACTCAGGTTTGGAGGCTGCGATTTATTTGAATTACCTATGTTTATCATGATGTGTGTTACCATTACAGATATTTACTTTTTATAGCAAAATGCTTTCGTGATGCATTGATAATTCTTTTTGTAAAAATTGAGTGTGGAGTAGGGGATGTTTACATGTAAAAATACTGCTCAATATAAAATCTAACAACTCACAGGTTTAAAGGCTGCTATTTATTGGGATTACCAATGTTTACCATGAGGTATGTTGCCATTACAGATATTTACTTTTCACGGCAAAATGTTTTCATGGTGAATTGATAATACTTTTTGTGAAAACAGAGTGTAGAGTAGGGGATGTTTACAAATGAAAATTCCGCTTAACTTAAATTCAGTAATTGTCAGATTTGAAGGCTGCAATTTATTTGAATTACCGATGTTTACCATGAGGTGTGCTACCATTACAGGTACTCATTTTTATGTCAATATCCGGTTGCACGATTACGCCATTCGGCAATTGGAACAGCAAATCAAGGAACTCCAAATTCAAGATAAAATCCAAGCCCTCAAAGATTCCCTCAACTATAACGAAAAACTAAAACTCATTGAAAAACCGTATTTCACAGGTCGCCTTAAAATCATTGTGCTGAAATAATCAGCTTGTCGTAAACATGAAAACCTTACTTTTTATCCTCCACTTCGCCCACTGGGGCACAGACACTTTGCCGACTCAAAAAGTCTTAGAAGCGTCTATTGATTCGTTTTTTGCCCAAAAAGCCAATATTGACATCACCGAATTTCAAACCACGAATAAGTACGATTGGATGAAATGGCTACCCTCCGTCGGTGTCGGTTACGCCATTGATGGGCGACCGCGCCCCATTGCCAACTATTCTTTAGACCGTTTTTACACCAATGCCAAGAGCAAAGAGGTGAGAATCTTGCTGAAAAAATACGCTTTGCTGCAAACGGAAATTGCCTTTTTTGAGAAAAATATCGCCATCGACGATGAGATTTTCACCATTGAAACGGATAAGTACCACCGCAAAGAGACCCTGCCCAGCGATTATTTGAAGCTCAAACAGGCGAATCAGGTGAAGCATCAAGAGTTGTTTTTGAAGCAGAATGCGTTGCAGTTGTTGGAGGTGGAGATTTTGAATCGGTGTTTTTGGGGTGGGTGAGGTTGACTTAACTGGAATTTTTGTATAAAATGAACTATAATTATAATGTAATAGTTATTTGAGCTTTAAGAGAATTTAAAATATATTTTATTTTAATGACGATAAAGAGCACTTCTACTTTACCATATCAGTTTTTTTGGGTGTGTTAGGATGTACTCCAAATGAAATTACTCAATAGTAAAAAAAAAATCATTAAATGGATTTAGCATTAAGTTTTTACAAAACAGCGAAAGCAGATTTAAGAATTGCAAAATTGTTGCATGATAATTCAGAATTCCCAAACTCTATATACCATTTCCAACAAGCAGTCGAAAAACTATCAAAAGCATTTGGGTTAAAAAATAACTTTATAGAAAGCAAAAATATAGAAAGCAAAATATCTCATCGTTCAGAGAAAGTTTTTACAAAACATATAGCTAAAACACAAAAAGAATTTGATAAAATAACAGAAATAGAGAGTTTATTTCCTGATTTTTTAAATTTGAAATAGACAACCAAAAAATCGATTATAGTCCGACCATAAAACAATTTAGAAAACAAACAACACCAATGTTACATTTAAACTCAGACGATTACCTCTGGGTTGATAATGACGATATAGACCATATAATTGAAGAAATAAACCAAATAAACCCTGAAATAAAATTAGATTTGGAAGAATTTAATGAAAAATTTCCTACGATATGGAAATCTGTAATATCGCATTTAGAAGAAAAAGTCCAAGCTAATTTTCAAGATTTACATAAGACAGAGACTATGGATACTATAAAAACTTTTATGCCTGAAGCACTTTCAAGTATAACTAAAATATCACATATTTATGTGTCAATGTTTTTGCTATCATTAATTACATCGGGTCATAATCAACTTACACGTTATCCATGTGCCTGTTGCGGTGAGTTGCCAGAAAATAATTATAACAAAGACACACCGATAGTAGAAAGATTCAACGACCTTTATATATTATTGGATAGAGCCATAAATTATTATGATGATGTATTTTTGCTTTCTAACGGAATTTTTGAAGATGATACAAAATTAATCTTATCGTAACTAAAAATAAAAACAAAATGTCAAATAAAAAGAAAGTGCAAATAATCATACTTATTTTTTCAGCGCTTGCGGTTATATTTATATTACCAAGTATAAAATGGAAAGAAAGTATGTCTCTTTTGGGATTTAGTAGCGTAGTACTCTCAACTTTGGCTTCTATCTTCTCACTTCTTATGCCAACGACATATATGTTCACATTCAATGATTCTGATTGGACGAATCATAATTTAAGCATTACTTCAAAAAAGCATGGATTTGGGAATTCTCCAAAAGTTCAAATATTTAAAAAAAAACATAATGGTTATGAAGAAATTTTTACTGATTCAAGTCATGATGAAAAGGGGAACATAACAATTGAAGCGGCTAACAACTTTTGCGGAAAAGTTATAATATCGTAACTCAATAATACTTAGGCTTATTAAAGGTGTCAGCGAGATTTGCCAAAAAGACGGTTTTATTTTCATATAAAAAAATCATATGCTTTTATTTCGACTTAGGCATGACATACTCACCTTTTTGATTTCCATTGAGAAAATTTGAATAATTTAAGGCTATTGCGTCAAACTGTCAATCGCTTGATGAAAACGAAATCCGGCAACATGATATGTTCGTCGTAAGCAAAAAATAAAAATAATAAGTAAAATTAATATGGGAATATATAAAAATAAAATAACAGATTTCATTGAACGGTCACTCAAACTAGTTGACCAATACGAAGATATAAAAGAAAATTTTTCTTTTAATGAACAGTATAACCATACACTTCTGATAAACTGTTTGTTGGGTATTATAATTTTGCCAAAAGAAAAAGTAGTTTCACATATATCTAAGAAACGAATTGTAGAAATGAAAACTGAATGTGGTCTACAACATAGCACTTTTGACACTAGTGGTACAAGAATTAAATAAATGATAGTTATTATTATCTTTGTTCTTTGAAAAATGAAATTATGAGTAGAGGCAAACCAGCGGCCCCCGCTATTGAATTAAGTAATCGGATCTACGATTTACTTGTTGAAGAAAGTC
>JANPGW010000146.1:0-6642 GCA_031424115.1 Saprospiraceae bacterium
AACCTCAATAAAGCATATAAAAAAGGGCTTAAAATTGTGGTAGGTACGGATATAGGCTCTTTTCCGTGGACAAATAATCAAGCAAAAGAATTGGAATATTATGTCAAAAAAGCCAATTTTAAACCCATAGACGCTATAAAATCTGCTACACTGTACCCTGCAGAATTGTTGGGTTTTGAAAAATCATTAGGACAGATTGAAAAATCCTTTATTGCCGATATTATTGCCGTGAAAGGAAATCCTTTAGATGACATTACGCTTTTGCAAAAAGTGGAATTTGTAATGAAAGAGGGCAAAGTGTATAAAAAGCCTTAGTAAATAGATTTTCAATATCCAATATTTTGTTAGGTGATACTTGTATTGTTTAACCTCATTTTTTCATTTTTAAAAATATAAATCATGAAAAGAGGTATATTTTTCTTTCTTTTCACGTTTTCGCTCAACCTTTTAGCTCAAAACACCAATCTTTTGGAGCAACGACTTTTCGATTTGCCCGATGTCAGTTTCAAAAAGATTGATACACCGGAGGGTTTTGAATCCGCATATCAATTGAAAATTAAGCAACCAATTGACCATAAGCATCCCGAAAAGGGATATTTTTATCAAAAAGCTTTTTTGTCCCACAAAGGGTTGGATTGCCCGATGCTTCTCGGTACTGAAGGCTATGCCTGTCCACATAACAGATATTATAGAGAACTCGATACCTTGTTGTCTGCCAACCAAATTGTGGTAGAATACCGCTATTTTGGCGAAAGTCAACCACAACAATACAATTATCAATACTGTACGGTTGAGCAAGCATCAAACGACTATCATCATATCCGCGAGATATTTAGCAAACTATATAATCAAAAATGGGTTAGTACAGGGGTCAGTCGAGGAGGGCAAACGGCTATTTTTTACCGCTATTTTTTCCCTGATGATGTGGCAGTCAGTATCCCTTATGTCGCACCGTTGATACTTGAATTGGAGGATAAACGCATCTATCATTTTTTGGACACCATTGGAACGCCCGAATGTCGTGCAAAAATAAAGGCTTTTCAAATCCGATTACTCAAAGAACGTGAACGTGTATTGCCCATGCTTTATTGGTATGCGAAAGGTGCTAAATTGGACTTTACTTACCTAAATTTGGGTGAAGCCTTTGAGTACGCCATTCTGGAATATCCCTTCTCCTTTTGGCAGACGACAAAACAGGATTGCGCCAAAATACCTGACCAAAACATCCCATTGGACAGTGCAGTTGCCTATCTCTTTGATTTGGGCTTTGGCATAGATTATTTTTCCGATAAAGAAATCAATTCTTATGCGCCGCACATGTACAAGGCAGGCATGGAAATAGGTTACTACGGTTATCAAACCGAAGATTTCAAAGGCTTACTCAAATCTTTACCCATGCAGCCGCATCCCAGTGCCATCTATATGCCCGACAAGATGCCCACAAAATTTGACCCAACACTCACTCAAAACGTGTCTAATTGGCTCAAAATCAATGGCAATCGTTTTGTTTATATTTATGGTTCAACGGATACATGGACAGCTACGGGCGTGCCATACAGCGATGGTGTGGATGCACTTTGGTTTATTTTACAAGGTGAAAATCATTACGATGCCCGCATTAGAAACTTTAACTCTTCAGAAAAACAAAAATTAGTGTCCGCTTTGGAACGGTGGTTGGATATTAAGATAAAGCATTGAAATCAAAAAATGGGATTTATGAAGGATGTGCCCCCCTCAGTATAAACACCTATTTTCACTAAAAAAACAGCAAAATGAAAAAAAAGCTTTTCTGGTTATTCGTCTTACAGTCCTTCAACACGATACAAATACAAGGTCAAAGCGTTGACAATGCACAGCTGCCGATACCCATCAATTTGCAAACGGCATACACCAAAGGAACGCGCTCTACCGATGGACAAGTCGGTACACATTATTGGCAAAATCGAGCTGATTACGATATTCACATCAATTTTGAACCCAAAACAAGACTTATTCAAGGTTCAGAAGATATTGTTTATATCAATAATAGCCCCGATACGCTTAACAGAATTGTCTTTAAACTGTATCCCAATTTTTACAAAAAAGGCTCTCCGAGAAATAGGCGGATTGAAGATGAAGATGCAGGCGAGGGTGTGGCTATTCAAAAACTGTCTGTTAATGACGAAGTGCTGGAGGTGAAAAATATCAAAATTGACGGAACAAACATGGTTGTTCGCATTCAACCCTTAGCACCTAAACAATCTATGCGTTTGAATATCATATTCTCTTATATTTTGAACAAAGGCTCGCACAATCGCACAGGGCAAATTGATGAAGGTTCTTATTTTATCGCCTATTTTTTCCCACGCATTGCCGTTTATGATGATATTGATGGTTGGAATTTGAATCCTTATCTCGGCGCACAAGAGTTTTACAATGATTTCTGCGATTTTAAAACCCGAATTACTCTCCCCAAAGATTATGTCGTGTGGGCAACGGGTGATTTGAAAAACTGCCGTGAAGTCTTGTCTTCAAAGTATTGCGAAAAACTGGATTTTGCAGAGAAAAATGACGGCATCACTACGATTATTGACAGTTTTGATATAAAAACTGGGGGCATCTTTGCCGATAATGCCACTAATACATGGATTTTTGAAACTTCAAATGTCACCGATGTTGCTGTTGGGATGAGCAATCATTATATGTGGCTATCATCGAGTTTGGTTGTGGATACGGCAACAGGTAGAAGAACACGAGTTGATGCCGTTTTTAATCCAACACATAAAGCGGGTTTTCCTGTCGTAGCGGATGCCCGCAAAACGGTGGAAGTCATGAGTTTTCAGTTTCCAAAATGGGCTTATCCATATAACCACGAAACGATATTTGAAGGCGTATATGATGGCATGGAATATCCGATGATGGTCAATGAACGGTTTAGTGAAGACCGAGCCGAGTGCATAGAAACAACGGAACATGAAGTTTTTCACACGATGTTTCCGTTTTATATGGGCATCAACGAAACCAAATACGGGTGGATGGATGAAGGTTGGGGCACTTTGAGCGAATGGCTCATTTCACCCATGATTGATTCTACCATTGTGGATGATTTTGCTATTCAAGCCTACGAGTGGACGGCAGGAGCTGAATCGGATTTGCCGATTATGACATTAGGCACGCAACTTTCAGGGCTTCCGTTTTTTACAAACAGTTATGGCAAACCCGCTTTGGGATATTGGTACGTAAAAGATATGCTGGGCGACGATTTGTTTTTGAAAGCCTTGCACCATTACATAAAAACATGGAACGGTAAACACCCAATGCCTTACGATTTTTTCAATTGCATGAATGTCGGTTCGGGCAAAAACTTAAACTGGTTTTGGAAACGTTGGTTTTTTGACAATGGTGTACCCGATATGGCAATTACCCAATTTTCAGCAAAAGGTAGTGAAAAACAAATCCTTATTGAAGACAAAGGTTTAAAACCCGTCCCGATTGATTTGACAATTGCTTACACCGATGGCAGCACGGAAAAATTACACCGCACTATTGAAGTTTGGGAAAAAGGAAATAAAACGGTTGTTATAAATTTCAAGACGGATAAAATTGTAAAGCGCATTATGCTTGGCAGTACTTATACGGCAGATACAAATAAAAAAGATAATGAATGGGAAGTTAAGAATTGACCCCCTCAGTATAAACGCTCATTTTTTACATTAAAAAACTTTTCACAATGAAAAATCTATTAAAAGCCCTGTATTATTTTTTTGTTTTAATACCTTTATCTTTGAATGCACAAGACAGTTGGGCAGTTCATTTAAAAAGAATGCCTACAAAAGGATACGAAGGGCATAAGTTCAAACTACAATCTATGATAAAAGTTGAACTTGAGGATGATAGTGCGAAGGCGCTTCTTTGGATAAGAGTGGATAAGCAAAATGGTAGCATAGGCTTTTTTGACAATATGGAGGATAAGCCTATACGTAATAATGTGTGGAAAAACTATATTATAGAAGGTATAATTGATGAAACAGGTGTACGTTTGAACTTTGGAATATCGACTCACTATAATGGGACTTTTTATTGTGATGATGTAACCTTGGATATTGAAATCGAAAAAGGTAAATGGGTGAATGTTTTTAAAGAAGATTTTGAACAGGATACAGTACAGTTGAAAAAATCTTTAGTATTGAACAGTCCAGATTTTAGCGCAGAAATACTCAAAGGAGGAATGGCTGCTAATGGCAACGGATGTTTCAAGATTGTCGGTAAAAATGTACCCAATTATGGCATAAATAAAAAAGTCGGCAAATATGCTGATGTTAATGGTATCAAATTATACTATGAAATATATGGTGAAGGGCAACCCTTAGTTGTTTTACATGGCAATGGCGGCTCAATCGAAAGTGCATCGGCTCATTATGCCGAACTTATCAAAAAGTATAAAGTCATAGCTATTGATAGCCGTGCGCAAGGGAAATCAAGCGATACAGACCAACCTCTGACATATGATGCTATGGCAAGCGATGTCAATGCCCTCTTGGAGCAATTGGGTATTGATTCAGTCAATATTTGGGGGCAGAGCGACGGAGCGATATTAGGGCTTTTATTGGCGTTGGACTATCCTAAAAAAGTCAGAAGAGTATTGGCTTTCGGAGCCAATATGCTGCCCGATAGTTTAGCCATTTTTTCATGGGCAATCAACTCCGATTTGGAAAAAATAAAAACAACTAAAGACGATAAAGAAAAGAAACTGCTGGTTTTAATGCAGAATTATCCGAATATTCCTTATTTAAGGTTGGCTCAAATAAAAGCCCCCGTTTTGATTATGGCAGGAGACCGCGATGTGATTCGCCCTGAACATACGCTTAAATTGTTTCAAAATATCCCCAATTCACAAATGTGTATCCTACCCGGAACAACGCATGGTGCATCATGGAATAAAAAAGAGCTATTTTTACAATTGCTATATGATTTTTTTGATAAACCTTTTGAAATGCCGGATACAAAAGATTGGTATAAAAATTAAAAACTACAGATGCAATCATCAAAATTCACGAATGCCGTCGTCATTATTACAGGTGCAGCTTCCGGCATGGGACAAGAAATGGCTGTGCAAGCCGCACACAGAGGAGCCAATGTCATAGCTACTGACGTCAACGAAAAAGGTTTGGCTGAAACGCAAGCCATGGCTCAGGTTAAAGGGTTTTCAATCGAAACACTGTATTTAGATGTGTCAGATAAAGATGCCATTGTTGCTTTTGCTCAAAGAGTGATACCGACTTTGAACAATCAGAAACTGATTCTGATCAACAATGCGGGTATCGGGCTGATGTCCGGTAATTTTAACGACACCCCTTTAGATAAATTTGAAGCCCTTATCAACATCAACCTTTGGGGCGTTATCCGCATGACTAAGGCATTTTATCCTTATTTTATAGCGCGGAATGAAGGGCATATTGTTAATATTTCCAGCATTTTCGGTTTTGGTGGGGTAATGTTTCAATCGGCTTACTGTACCGCCAAATTTGGCGTTAGGGGCTTTACCGAATCTCTCCGCATGGAACTTTTAGAGACCAATATCGGCACCACATCTGTTCACCCGGGCGGCATCAAAACCAATATTGTCCGAAACTCCACCGTTTCGGGGGATTTTGCCACTGCTGACATGCTCACACAGTCCATTGCCCAGTTTGAGAAAAATGCCCCGACGACTGCCGAACAAGCCGCGCGTCAAATATTGGATGCCGTCGAAAAAAATAAAAAACGCTTGGTCATTGGTAAAGATGGTAAACTTTTCACCTTAATAATTCGCTTGTTCCCCGTATCTTACACGCGCATTGTAAAAGCTCAGATGGAAAAAGTTTTTACCAACCCCTACAAAAAATGAGTGAAACAATGAAAATAGACTATGAAGTGGGCATTATCGGCGCCGGTTTTGGTGGTCTTGTTGCCGCTTTAAAACTCAAAGACTCGGGTAGAACATCATTTGTCATTTTTGAACGCGCTCCCGATATTGGTGGCACTTGGCGGGATAACATCTATCCCGGGTGCGCTTGTGATGTGCCTTCACATTTATATTCTATTGCCTCTCAGCCTAATCCCGACTGGAATTATAAATTTTCGAGGCAACCGGAGATTTTGGACTATCTCAAAAATGTGGTGTCAAAAAACGATTTAGCAGAACATATCCGATTGAATAGTGATATCACAGAGTTACAATTCATAGAAACAGACGGACTTTGGCAGGTTACTGACCGAAACGGCCACCAAACAAGAGTCAAGTTTATTATATCAGCAATGGGTCCTTTGAATCGACCTGTGATACCTAAGTTTGAAGGTTTAGATACTTTTAAAGGGGCAAAATTTCATTCTTCTGAATGGGATACAACTTGCGACATCAAAGATAAGCGGGTCGCAATCATCGGAACCGGCGCGAGTTCTATTCAAATAGTTCCTACTATCGCGCCCGAAGTGGCACATCTGACCGTTTTTCAACGTACCCCCGCTTGGATAATGCCCCGAGACGATAGGAAAGTGAGTCATTTTGGGAAATTTCTTTTTAAGAATATCCCCGCTACTCAAAAACTCCTGCGGGAAGGCATTTATTGGCTATTCGAATTTCTGGGAAAAGCTTTTATCGGTAATAAAATGCTCTATAACTTG
>JANPGW010000147.1:0-21719 GCA_031424115.1 Saprospiraceae bacterium
ATAAACGTCAAGCCCTCTGCCCCAATCGGTGTTTTAGACCCCTCAGTATTCATCTGTTCATAGCTGAAATCACCCACCATACGGCGCAACCACGAATTCAAAATACCCGTTCCGTTGATGCACAACAAAACCCCATTGCGAGCCGCCCCCTCAGTATTATTGACGTGAACAAAGCTGTTGACCCTTGATTTTTTGTCAAATTCAGGCTTTTCATTGATGCCGTACACCACACCCGAAGTTCCCGCCGTAGCTGCTACTTCACCCGGATTCAATACATTCAGTGAAAAAGCATTATTGGGTTGATCTCCCGCCCGATAAGCCACGGGAATCCCTGCTTTCAAGCCCAAAGTCTTCGCCGCACTTGCCATCAAAGTTCCTTGATTTGAAAACGTTTCTACTATTTTTGGAATTACCCCCTCCGTAATTTGGTAGTTTTCCAACAATTTAGAAGCAATTTTATTCTTTTTAAAATCCCAAAAAATGCCTTCCGACAATCCCGAAACAGTCGTACACGCTTCGCCCGTCATGCGCATTGCAATAAAGTCACCGGGCAACATCATTTTATCCACTTGCTCCCAAATATGTGGTTCATTTTCAATGACCCACCGTAATTTAGAAGCCGTAAAATTACCTGGAGAATTCAAATAATGTTTCAAACAGTATTTTTCACTCAATTTTTTAAAAGCCTTATTCCCGATTTCCACCGCGCGGCTATCACACCAAATAATGGATGGACGCAAAACTTTTTGGTTTTTATCCACCAAAACAAGCCCGTGCATTTGATATGAAAGACCAATACCACCCACTTCCGATGGGTTAAAATCCACCAGTTTTTTCAAAGTTTTAGTGGCTGTAATAGCCTCCTTCCACCACATCTCGGGGTCTTGTTCCGCCCAACCCGCATGAAGTGCAATCATGGGCATTTCACTACTCGGCGATGTGGCCGAAGCCACCGTTTCACCCGTTTCAGCATTCAATAACGCCGCTTTTACTGAGCTGCTGCCTATGTCGTAACCGATTAAATATTTCATCAGATAATTAAAATGTAAAAGAATTCTGACAAAGTTAAATTTAAATTACAAATAAGTGTCAATATGACAATTAAAATTTAAAATAAATATAGCTTAAATTTTATCTCTCATAATTTCAAAAAAAATGCCCGAAGGTAAAACCTTCGGGCTAAAGTAAGATAATAAACAAGTTTGAATGTATGATTACTTTTTAACCGCTTTATAAATTGGCTTGGCTTTATCGCGAAGGTCGAGTACGAAATTCCAAGTACCGGCTGTACCCGCAAAATTTTTACCATTGGCAACCAAATCGCCACTTGCGCCAATAGGTGCAGGCTCAGTGCTGCCCGTTGCCCCCAAATTATTGCCCCAATCATCGTTTTCACGGAATTTGAAACCGCCTGTACCTTTCAAAACTACACCGTTGAGATACCATGTTTCGGTACTCAAATCGTAGATGAATTTTTGGTCGGGCTTATCGCCCCAGCCCGTAGCTGTAGCATCGCCGACTACGCCCCACGGCTTATAAGGTGTAACAGTGTATTTTAAGGCGTTGAAATCAGCAGTGACTAAATATGTCCCTTTTTTAATAGGAATATTATCACCTCCCGCTTTTAAAATACCCGCAGAACCGCCTAAATTGACGCCCCAATCGTTGTTTTGGCGGAATTTAATATCACCATCTATCAGTGCAACTTCTGCACGCCATAAGTCAACGGTTGCATCGTACCACATATTTACATCGGGTCCATTCCAACCGTTAGGTGCAGCACTACCCACGATAGCCCAAGAAAATTTGTCAATTTTATAGGTCAAAGCGACTGGGTTCATGGTGATTTTATAAGAACCTGCTTTGACAGCGATATTATCTCCGCCTGCTTTGAGTGTGCCGTTTGAACCGCCTAAGTTTTCAGCCCAATCGTTGTTTTTACGGAATTTCAAATCTCCATCAATGACGGTTACATACGCCACTAATTCATTCGCAACGGCTGTTTTGTACATCGGCAAATCGGGTCCATTCCAGCCTCCTGGCGTTGCGCTGCCCACTACACCCCAAGGCGAAGAAAGGTCTAATTTGTCCAAATAAGGCGTGGCTTTTAGGTTCAAAATAGTGGAATTTAAAACGGTTGCCGTACCAATTAAGGATTGAACTTTAATGTCTAAATCTGCTACCGTAGCAGGGGTTAAACCCAGACCAATTAAAAGGGTGTTTAATTCAGCCACTTTAAACGTTTTTTTCAAGGCTGAACCGACTGAAATATTGACAGGCTTTGCAAAGTTGTTCCCTTTTTTATCAACTATAACGGTATAGTTGGGTGCGGCTGCGAAGCCAAAATCAGGTTTTGTCCATGACACAGTGAGGGCATCTTGTGCGGCATTGTCTTTTATTAAAACAGACGTTGCAGTAGAAAGGCTGGCTGTTAACACAGCATTGGGGTTTAAAGTTGTCAAGATTTCATCTTTTTTACAACCCCACAGCAAGGTTAAAATAAGCCCTAAAAAACCTATTTTATGTATATTTTTCATTTTTAAAGATTCTATTTTTTAAAATAATTTGGAATGAGAGAAGTTTTACCCCCCTCAGTATTTTTTGAATTAATATCCCGTATTTTGTTTCAAATTAGGATTTGCAATAATATCTGAACTTGGAATCGGGAATACATTGAGGTTGTCTGAAACGGCACGACCCTCTTTCACACCACCTTTCCACGCCCACAAATAATCAGCTGTGGTTAATTTTTTGAAACGAATCAAATCCGTGCGACGGTGCGCTTCCCATTGCAATTCACGACCACGCTCTGCCAAAATGAAATTCAAATCAATGCTTGTTACATTGCCGTTTGAGGCGGCACCTTTATAGGCACGTGAGCGCAATTGATTCACATAAGTCAATGCTTGTGCTTGTGTGCCACCTGCACCACCCCGCACAACAGCTTCGGCATACATCAAATACACATCAGCCAAGCGGAACATTGGAAAATCAGTATCAGGGAAATTGCCTTCTGAATCTGAGCCTTTTGCTCCTGTTGAGGTCACATTTTTATATTTTGTAATGGCGTAACCATCTCCAAATTTGAATAAATCCTCAATTTCCAGATTTTGGTCAGTCGTGAAAAACATCGCCCGTTTGTCCGTTGCACCCGTTTTATCAGCGAAAAGGTCAACAAATTGCTTGGTTGTACGAAGTCCGCCCCAGCCACCATTTACACCAAATACTGAGGGGTCCATTTTACCGCCAATCGGTGCGTGAACGAGGAAAGTCATGCCGCCCCAAGTTTTGGTTTTTACACCATCGAAAGCGATTGGGAAAATGATTTCATTGGATTTGTTGTTATCCGCTAAAAACAAGGTTCTGTATTCAGCATCTAAAGTGTAACCTGCGCCTATGATTTTATTGCAATAAGTGATGCAATCCGTGTATTTGTTTTGACCAGTATACACCTCCGCATTCAAGTACAATTTTGCCAAAACCATCCAAGCGGCGGCTTTGTCGGCTCTGCCATATTCGTTCTTTTTAGCGTCTGCCAATTCAGTATCAAGAGCTTTTAACTCTGTTTCGATAAAACTAAATAACTCCGCTTTTGAGGCTTGAAGCGGAATATAAGAGCCAATTGGGTTTTTATCCGTTACAAAAGGCACTGCGCCGAACATATCCAAAGCGTGCCAATAGCTTAAAGCACGTAAAAAACGAGCTTCTGCACGGTAGTTTTTAATATCATTTGAAAGAGTGATACCGCGAGAAGCAAGTTTTTCATCAGTTGTTTCACGAATAAACTCATTACACAACGATATTTGATAAAAAATACGGTTGTACATCGCTCCGATAAACTCATTGCCTGCCGTCCATTTCATTAAATGGTAATCGGGCAAACTGCCATCGTTCCAGCCAATAACGGCTTCATCGGTTGGCAATTCTTGCGCTTTCCAAAATTGGCGCAAATAGGTTGAAAAACCTTCATCAATGCCGCTAATATCGGGCTTACCTGCGGGTCCTTGCTGTCCACTGACGGCAAGACCTGCGTACATTTTAGCTAAAATCTGCTTGTAATTGGCAGCATCTTTATAGACGGTGGCTGAAGTTACGTCATAAAATGGCACTCTATCAAGGTCTTTTGTACAAGAGTTGAAAGCGCATGATGCCGCTAAAACTCCGAGAATAAGACTATATTTTATTTTTTTCATTGTTTTAAATTTTGATAAAACTTTTAAAATAAGGTCGTAAAAATCCTGTTTTATAAGAAAAATAGACCCCCTCAGTATTTTAGGTATTTTAAACCTTAAAATCCAAGATTTAAACCAACTGAAACTGTGCGTGGGCGTGGATAAAAATTATTATCAATACCATTCGCAATCTCGGGGTCAATGCCAGTGTATTTCGTAATCACAAAAGCATTTTGTACGATAGCTGATACGCGTGCTGTCATGCGTTTGCTTTTCAAAAGATTACTCAGATTGTAGCCCATCGTGATATTGTCAGCTCTCAAGAATGAACCATTTTCGATATAATAATCTGAAAAATATTGATTATTGGTGAAATTGACATTCAAAGCATTGCGGGTAGAATTAATCAAATAAGCGGAAGAACTTGGCTTAAATAAACCTAAATTTGAATTAACATTGTTATAAACATAGTTGTCAATGCTACCCCTCAGTACAAACCCGAAATTGAAGTCGCCCACCGTCACGCCCGAACTGAAACCTAAGAAAATGCGTGGGTCGGCCTGTTTATAGCGGTAACGGTCATCGGGAGAGATTTTGCTATCGCCATTTTCATCGGCATATAAACCATCAACGGGCTTGCCCGATGCGTCATACACTTGTCTTTGTGCATAAAAAGTATTGCGTGGGAAGCCAACCGTATGAATTTGAATGGTATTGCCCACACCGCCAGAAATGCCGCCTGTCAAAATACCAGTGGTGTTATTGGTGGCAACTTTGGTCAAATTGGTGATTTTATTTTCATTAAAAGTGATATTGAAATTGACATCCCAATTTATCAAATTGGTTTTAACGGGTACTACGTTTAAAGTCAATTCCACACCTTTATTGGTCATTGTTCCTACATTTGTCAAAATTTGATTGGTCAAATTTGACCCTGCGGGAACGGGAATAACGCTCAATAAATCTTTTGTTTCACGATTATAAATATCAATACTACCACCGAAACGGCTGTCCGCTACACTAAAATCCAAGCCGATGTTTGAAGTGGTTGTTTCTTCCCATTTGATATTGGCATCGTAACCTTCAGGGCGCAAAGTGGTGACAAAGCTATTGCCCAATTGGTATTGCGCTGTTGATTCACTGATGGTATAGCGTGCCAAATAAGGATAATCGCTCAATACATCCTGTTGTCCCGTGATACCATAACCCAGACGGAGTTTTAAATCAGAAAACAACTTAGAATCTTTTAAAAACGACTCCTCATTCAATCGCCAAGCCAAAGCAACAGAAGGGAACAAACCCCAACGATTTTCGGGCGCAAAACGAGAAGAACCATCACGGCGCAATGTAGCTGTTAATAAATATTTGTTTTTAAACCCATAATTCGCTCTACCAAAGAAAGAAACAAGGGTATTTTGTGTTTTATACCTTGTATCTTCTTTGATTTCACCGCGCATGGTTTTATCCAAATTAGTACCTTCACGCAAGAAATCTTGGTATTCGTAACCGCCCATGATATCAATGCGGTTATCGCCTAATTCTTTCACATAATTGAGGTAAAATTGGAAAGTTTTATTGTTTTTATCTTGTGTATATTTTCTATCAACCCCTTGACGCGTAAATTCAGAAGCCACGGTACTATCTACTTTTGCGAAACCATCGCTCATAGAAAGGTCTATCGCAACATTCAAATTGGCACGCAAATCTTTTAAAAATGGCAATCTATAATCGAATTGTGCATTGGCAATGTGGCGACTCACAGTACCCTCGTCAGATCGTGTTTTTAATAATCCCACAGGATTTTTAGTTGCCAAAGTATTGGGCTTTTTTGTAGAAGGGTCGAGCCACTCAAAATATCCGCCAAAATCAGATTTGCCATTTAAAGGTTGCGTAGGGTCAAAAGCCACAGCCGACCCGATTGCACCTTGATTCGCAAATTGTGATTTTATCAATGCACCTTTATAGTTCAAATCTATTTTTAAATCATCATTCAATAAACGTGGGCTGATACCTAACGAACCCGACATTCTGTTCATCGCATCGCCCAATAAAATACCTTCTTGACCCAAATAACCAACAGAAGCACGGAATGGAACACTGCCCAAACTGCCCGTTGCACTCAAATTATTATCGCTGCTGAAAGCTGTTCTGTATATCAAATCCTGCCAATTGGTACTGGTAGTGCCAAGCAAGGCTTTTTGGTCAGCGTTGCCTTTTGATTGCACCAATGAAGTAAATTCGGCCGCATTTAAAACATCAACCGTCTTCGTTTTTTGAGAAGAGGACAATAAAGTGCTGAAATTCAAGCGCAAAGCATCGCCTTTTTTACCCTTTTTAGTGGTAATCATAATAACGCCATTGGAAGCCCTTGACCCATAAATGGCAGTTGCCGAAGCATCTTTCAAAACCGTAAAGGTTTCAATATCATTTGGGTTGATAAAACTGAGGGGGTTCGCTGCTCCCGACACACCCGAATTATCCAACGGCATACCGTCTATGACAATAAGCGGGTCATTACTGGCATTCAACGACGCACCGCCCCGTATGCGGATGCGGCTACCCGAGCCGGGCGCACCACCATTAGAGGTAATTTGCACGCCTGCCAATTTGCCGTTTGCCAATTGTTCTAAAGTGGCAATATTACCCGTTTGGAAGTTTTCGCTGGTGAGCGATGTAACCGAACCTGTCACATCTTTCTTTTTCTGCGTACCGTAGCCTATAACCACGACCTCGCTCAAAGTGCTACCTTCTGTAAGCAGAACATCAAAATTACTGCGATTAGCAACAGCAATTTCCTGTGTTTGAAAGCCAATAAATGAAATTTGCAAAACAGCATTTTCATCAGCAACTTTTAAGGAATATTTACCGTCTAAATCCGTGACAGTGCCATTTGACGTGCCTTTGACGATAACACTTGCACCCACAATGGGTGCGCCGTCTGCATCTTTAACAGTACCCGAAACAGTGCGTTGAGCCATCAACGAAGTAGCCGCCAACAGCCCAAAAAAAACAAGAAGCAATCGCCCAAAAGCAAAAATGCTTTGGCTTTGCCTCATACGTGGCATCGCGCCACCCTTGAGAAGTTTGCTTAGATTCATACAATGAGAGTTGTTTAATTGAAATAATTGTTTTTCCTATGCTTAAAAATTACATCACAAAAAAAAGCATATTTGCAATGGCCAGCGTTCCACTTTAATATGTTTTTTTTATACACTCAAAATCTTATAAATAATTGAAAATCAACACTTTAATAAAATAAAATAAGTGCTTTTTTATAAAATGGCACATTAAAATTTTGACTCCAAAGCCTCTTGATTGCTCAATTACTATACACCTCAGCACCCCCTCAGTATTTTCGCTTATATTTTTACTCAATACATTTTACAATTACTCAATCTCTAAAATCATCGCCGATTTAGGAGGAACACTTAACGTATTTTCTATTTCTATTTTTTTATCCGAAACAATATCTTTTGCCTTAAATTTTAGCGGTATCATTTGTGTATATCGCTTTAAATCAAGGTTCACTGCTTGCGTATTTTTATTCAATAAAACCATGATTTTTTGCTTATCGGTATAGCGGAAATAGACATACACATCATTTTTTTGCGGGGCATAATGCATGAATTTGCCATTGGCAATTGCAGCACTCATTTTGCGCCAATTCAAGAGTTTTGAAAAATAAGCTTGAGCTTCTTTTTCTTCCTGCGTTAAACCTTCTCCTGTTTTCGCATTTTTAGCATCATTTTGCCAACCACCATAAAAATCACCACGCCGCAAGCCATCATTACTCAATTTTTCATTGGTCATCAAAACCTCTGTGCCGTAGAAAAACTGCGGAATGCCCCGCATCGTCATATACATGGCGATTCCGATTTTCCAATTATCAAGGTTTTTATTCAAGCGGGTATAAAACCTATCTAAATCGTGGTTGTCGGGAAAAATCAACTGATTTTCAGGGTGCGGAAATTGATAATCTTGTGCAATGCCTTGATAAGTATCCGTCCAAGTAGAAAACCAGTTGTTATTGGTATTCAAACTTGAAATAATATTATCATTTAAAGCAAAATCCATTACACTGGGCAAGTAAGAGACATAACCATCGTGGTTCTTTTTATCCTTTTGCCAATACGCATTTTGTGAAGCGATGCGCACCATTTCTTCACCTACGATATTAAAATTGGGGTATTCATCGAGTATCGTTTTTGTCCAAGCGGTTAGAAAATCTTTATCTGCGTAAGAATAAGTATCCTCCCGAAAGCCCGAAAGACCCGCATATTCAATCCACCAAATGGTATTTTGAGTCAGATACTTTGCCATAAGTGGATTTCGTTGGTTCAAGTCCGCCATGTGTTGGTCAAACCAACCATCGGTATATTCTTTTTTATCAATTTCAGTGGCGTAAATGTCAGTTAAAGTTGTTTTTAAAAAATTACAACGGGTATGCGTGTCCGAAAAATTAACCCAATCTTTTGAAGGCAAATCTTTGATAAAATAATATTCCATACCGCAATGATTCAGCACAACATCCCAAATCACGCCGATACCACGCTTTTTAGCTTCTTGAACGAATAGTTTACACTGTTCATTTGTGCCAAACCGAGGGTCGATTTTATAAAAATCCGTTGCTGCATAACCGTGATAGGAGTATTCAGGCTCGTCGTTTTCAAGCAAAGGCGTACACCAAATTTGGGTAAAACCAAGCGATTGAATATAGTCCAGATGGTTGATAATGCCTTGCAAATCGCCGCCATGCCTTTTGCCCTCGCCGTTTCTATCTATGCTTTTTTCTAAAAGCGAGGGAATAATATCATTTTGCGTATCGCCATTCGCAAACCTATCCGGCACAATCAAGTAAATCGCATCTTTTTGAGTATAACTTGCCCTCAAAGCACTGTTTTTTTCGCGCTCCAAAAGCGGAAAATCCTTAGTCAAAACAGATTTTCCGTTATGGTTAAAGTTGATTTTCACAGTACCCGCTTTCGCCGAAGGACTTATTTTAAGCGTAATAAAAAGATAGTTTTTGTTCTCAACCTTTTCATTTTTCAGTAATTGAACGCCTTTATAGGCGATAGCTGGCTGCAAATCCGCAATATTATTGCCATATACCAATAGCGTGACAGTATTGTATTTCATACCCACCCACCAGTTTTGTGGCTCGATCCGGTCAATAGTTTGAGCGGTTAAAAATGTTTTAAATAATACAATGGCTGCTATTAAAAAGCCTATTTTTTTCATTTTTGAAATTTATTTAAATATTAAAATCACTCAATTTTTATTTGCCTAAAAGAAAAACTAAAGGCACGTCCAACCGCTCATGCCAGGCCTTTTCACTGTGGTCTTTGCCATCAAAATAGCGGGTTTGCCAATTTTTTTCGCTAAATCCTTTGGCTTTCATCACGTCATCAACTTGTTTTTGAATGGCAGGATAAAGAGCATCTAAAGTCTGGTCGCCACAATCGAAATAGATTTTATGCTTTTTGGGTTTAGGCAAATTGTTTTTTAAATACTGAATAAAAGCGTTTGGAATAGGGTTGTTTTCAAGCGAAAAAGTACCAGGCCAATGTGTCGAAAGGCACGCCGCACCGCCAAATACTGAAGGGTATTCGCAAAGGGCATACATCGAAATCAAACCACCCATACTGCTCCCTGCAATGAAAGTGTGTTTTTTATCTCTAAAAACCCGGTATTTTGAATCAATCATCGGTTTGAGTTCCGATACTAAGAACTTGAGATAGTTATCAGAATTGGGTTGAAAGGTTTCTTTGGTGCGCCCTGCCCGTTGGAGTTGTTGGATAACAGTATCTTTTTGAGCAGCCGAAAGGCTTTCAAAAGGTTTTTGCGGAAAATAATTGACGTGTCGGCTTTTACCTGCATTCCACACACCAACGACTATGAAATCTTGCGTTTTTCCTTCGTGCATCAATTTTGTAGCCACGTCGTCAACGTTCCACGATTGATGATTCCAAGTGGTTGTAGAGTCGAAAAGCATTTGCCCGTCGTGCATGTAGAGGACGGCAAACTTCTTTTTTCCATCATAATTTTCGGGCAGCCAAATATCAATCGAGCGAAACTCGACGAATTTTGAAGCAAAATTTTCGATATGCTCAATGCGCCCTGCTACGGGCTTTTGCAAGTTTTGAGCGTCAGAGATACCCCCCCTCAGTATCAGTAGGATAAAAACGAGTATTTTTCGATACATCTTGTTGTTTTAATATTTTAGGGTAAAACAAGATAAAAAAGGTATCGAAAGAGTACCGATTTAAGAGAATATGTGCCTTTTTACAAGAGTGGAACGTTTAAATGTGGCTATCAAAAAATAAAAGCGTTTCAGCAATGTGCTCCGCCCAATAATCCCATGTATGACCGCCTGAAAATTCTTTGTAAATATGCGGTATGTCATTGATTATCAGATCTTTGTGTAGTTTTCTATTGTATTCAATCAAAATATCCTCGTTGCCGCAATCAAAGCGAAAAGGTGGCAAAATATCTTTATTTTTAATTAAAAATTCCAAAACGCCATCTTGTTCAACCACATTTTCCTTTAAATCATCAAAATCTGACACAAATTTTGACAGTTGATTGAAATGCGTAATCGATGATAATCCCGAAAATGCCCGAAATACTGAGGGGTACTTTGCCCCCAATCGTAATGCCCCAAAACCACCCATCGAAAGCCCTGTGATAAAAATAGACGATTCGTCAGTCGCTTGTGGAATCTGCTCTTTTAACACTTGAATCACATCTTCAACAATCCACTTTTCATAATTTTCGGTTTTATGCGGTACATAGCCACTGCCGTCGCCGTACAAACCATCGGATGGCATGACCAAAATCATAGGTTTTATTTGACCTTCATCCATGAGTTTTTGCGCTGTTTCATGCACTTTCCCTTTCATCGTCCATGCCCAATGGCTGCCATAAACGCCGTGCAACAAAATGACAATGGGCAGCACCCCCTTAATATTTTGGGGTGTATAAACCGTCAAATCGGCTCTTTTTTTTAAAGCATTGCTTTTGACAGTTATAAAATCTAAGCCTTGAAAATGGGCTATTTCGGTGGTGAAGAAGTTGGATGGGTTGCTCATATTTTATCTTTAAAAACTGACTTGCCTTAAAATCGTTTTTCCAAAAGGAATCAATTCCAATTTTTCGATTTGCTGATTGTTTTGGTTTTGCAAACGTACATTGATTTTGCCATTTTTATAACGGGCTTTGTGTGCGGCTATGAATTTATACCGTGCTGTGTCTTTCGAGGAATACAACACATCATTGAAATCTTTGGCGTATTCTCTTCCTTTTTGCTCGGTAGCAGCAATGGGTTTTGCGTAAAATAATGCGCCATAAGTGAAATATTTTTCCTTATTTGCATCCTCTTTGACTTCAATTTCAGCGGTGTATTTTAAATCAATTTTATCGTCTTTTGAAAATGTTCTTTCAATGATAATATATTGATTTTCAATGCGATATTTCTCTTTTGTTTCTATTTTTTTAACCCAATTTGGTTTTCTTATTTTTAAAATAAATGCCGTAGGTTTATCCATTTTAATATTAAAAACAAATTGATTTTGATAAGGATAGTCTGTTTGGACTTCAATACTAAGGGGGGTGTTTTTCACAGTTGTTTCTAAAATATTGGGACATAAGAGCGTGGCAACAAGCGTATTTTCACCCTCTTTCATCCAAGCCGATTGCACAAAATAAGGCGTAATTTTGCCAGCATTTGGGTTGCAACAAACCGCTACGTCTTGATGTGCAGGCGAATATTTATAGCGAATTTGTTTTCTATTGGCTTCCACTTCTCCGTTTTTAGTACCCAACATTTCATAAGAATTGTCGGTTTTTAAGTAGGCGATACACGAGTGTTCGGGGTTGCGGCTGCCTTGTGCGGCGTTGTAAAAAATATTTTCAATATCATCAGCAACGGCATTTTTACCGCTTTTTTGTAATAAAACGGTGTAACTATCCATCAATTCGTGAATTGAACAATATTCGTAGCCTGTGTGCGTGGCATCTGCGGTTTGTTTCCAAATCCATTCATCACCAGTTGCACCGCCTGTCAATGTCGTGACTTTTTTAATTTTTGCGAGAAACAAATCTAAGGCGTTTTGCAATTCAGGGCTACCCGAAGCATAAGCTGCGACAATCAACGGGCGAATATGCTCGTATGTATGCACGCCATGCGATTGAAATTTGTACGATGCATCCAATATGTTTTTCAATTGAGCATCTTTTTCAGAAGCAGGGTTTTCAGAAAAATTCTGATACAAAAACGCTGCATAATCCCAATATTTTTTGTCGCCCGTTAGTTGATACATTCTATCAAAGACATCAGTAACAGTCAAACCATGCGACACACCACCCGTAAAACCATTGCCCGCAAAAAAAGGCTGCGATTTACTGAGGGGGTAATTTATCATCAAATTTTCAACAGCTTTTGTCAAGGCTGTCCACACTTTTTGGTCTTTTGTGGCTTCATAATACGCCAATAAACCCCGATAAAGCGTTGCTTTTGACCACAATTCGCCGTTTTCAGAACTGAAATGATAACGCAATTCTTTGTCATAAATGCCCAAATAACCGTCCGTATCTTGCGTGGCTAAGATGTTTTGAACGTGTTTTTTTACTTTTTCAATCGCTTGTTTATCGTCCAACAAAAACGCATTGCGGATATAGCCGTCCCACCAATTCGATTGTGTTTCAGAATTCCACCATTTATATTGGTCTTCGCCTTCGGCATCACCCGATTTTAGATTGCCTAAATCTTTGCCTTTGCTGTGCTTTTGTAAACGTCCTTCGGCATAAATCGGGTCATTGATGAGGTCAGGCACGAGTTTATCCAAATTGCCGACAAAGCCAACCATGTCTTTTTGCATTTGTACTTTAACCCAACCCGTCGGTTTTATGCTGCCCAAAGGCAAGCGTTGAAAATGTTCGGATTTGCTTTGCGCGTTTAAACCGAAATTTGCCAAAAGGCATAAAATTAATAGCTTTTTCATATTTTTTGTTTATCACATAGGATACATAGTTTTTTAAAACACAATCACTCCTTTCGCATTCAACCCCGCGTGCATATCCGCAAATGCTTGCGCTAAATTACTGAGGGGGTAAGTCCTTGTCACCATTTTATCCAAAATCAAATCGCCTTTGGCATAAAGGTCTTGTAAAATTGGGAAATCAATTTGCGGACGAGTTTTGCCGTATAATGGATTGATATAAATTTTATCCCATTCAAAGAGGTTCATATCAATCACAATCTCTTGCTCGATGCCACTGACTTGCACCGCCATACCTGCATTTCTGACCATTGCCAACGGTGCTGCGCCGAGTTCGGGAATAGCAGTACATTCAAAAGCATAATCTGCGCCGCGTCCATTTGTCATGGTTTTGACGATTTTTGCGGCATTTATTAAACCTTTATCCGTTTTTTCGGCTAAAACGGTGTGCGTTGCGCCATATTCTTTTGCCATTTCAAGCCGCAAAGGATTGACATCAACGGCGATGATTTTTCCTGCACCCGATATTCTTGCGCCTTGAATCACATTCAAACCTACGCCGCCGGTACCCAAAACAACAACTGAAGTCCCTACTTTAACCTTCGCTGCATTGACCACCGAACCATAGCCCGTCATCACACCACAACCCACAATTGCCGCCGATGAAAACGGCATTTCAACGTGCATCTTGACACAAGCCGCTTCACGCACAAGCGTATATTCGGACATCGTGCCGAGGCTAAATGCCCGTTCAATCGGCACACCATTATATTGTGTTGAAGTTAAAGTGGCATGTCCTTCGCTCACTTTATTACCCGCAGTCACCGCCGAATTGCGCTCGCAAATATGCTGATTACCTTCTTGGCATTGGAAACATTCGTAGCACGGAATTGCCCAGTTGAGCATGACTTTATCGCCAATTTGTAGGGATTTTACCCGATTTCCTACCTTTTTGACAATCCCTGCGCCTTCATGCCCCATCACCAAAGGCTTTCCCCACGACTGTGAATCCCAGTCGGTATGACAAACCCCAGCAGCTTTGATTTCTATTAAAACTTCATCGCCTTGCGGGTCGGCAACTGTTATATTTTGTATTGAAAAATGGCCTTTGCCGTCGGCAACGGCGGCTTTGCATTGAATCATGTTTTTGTGTTTTAATTTTGATACAAAACAGGATTAATTGGCGAATTAATCACTTCCCCAACCTTCGCCCCCGGACACCATGTATTCCAATCATTGATTTGATTCTCATTATCAGGCTGTTTCAAAATCATATCTTTATCCATGAAAATAACGGTCATGACCTTGCGCATATCATTGGTCGCATTAGCTCCTGCGCGATGGAAAACCCAACCTGAGTGAAAACTCACTTCACCCAAATCAAAAGGCTCAATGACGTGTTTAAAATCCGTCACACGCAGTTTTTTCTGTATCAAAACTTCGCTGTCGTCGCCAATGGCTAACTCTCTGCCTTCCACAATGACATGGCTGCCGGCGCTGAATTCAAGCGGGCCCATTTCAAGCGGAACGGCTTGCAAAGGAATCCAAGCCGTCACAGTCTTATCAGTACTGAGGGGCCAGTAGTATTGGTCGGCGTGCCAAGGGGTAATGCCGCCGCCCGCTTCTTTGTAGAGGGCTTGATCGTGGTACATTCTGACACCGTCGGTTTGCATCAAATCAGCAGCGATTTTAGCGAGGCGTTTGCTGAAAACGAATTCTTTTATGGTTTCATCTTGCAGCCATAGGTTGAATATTTGTAAAAAGGCTTTGCCGTAAGTATCTCGCTGGTCGAGCGGTTTATCGTTTTTATTGAGTTCCGCTACTTTTTGGCTGATTTTTTCGCCATAATAGGCCAAAGTATCCGCGTCGAACACATTTTTTAGTTTTATAAAACGATTTTTTTGATAAAAATCAATGGCTTCTTGTGAAAGCGGGTAAGGTTGATTGAGTATTTCTGTCATTCTAAAATGTTTTAAATGTAAAAATTATATTGCAAAATAACAGCCTTTTTTTATGCTAAACTTTGTCGTTTTTTACTAAAAGTAGTGTAATTTTACCCTTATTTTTAATTTAAATAATAAAATTAGATAAATATAGCCAAAAATGAAAGCCACGTACGAGCAGTTAAGTGACAATATAGAAAATTCTTTTTTATACAGACAATTCAGTTTACCCAAATTCAACGCGCCTTATCATTTTCATCCAGAGCTGGAACTGACGTATATTCTAAGCAGTAAAGGCACTCGTTTTGTGGGTAGGCAGGTATCGGATTTTGATGCAGGCGATTTGGTTTTATTGGGTGCAAATGTGCCACATTCGTGGCAAAATACTGTTGAGGAACGAAATCCCGACGTGGGCGGGAAGGAGGATTTTTATGCTAAATCTATCGTCATTCAATTCAAGTCAGATTTTGTAGGAGATGCTTTTTTGAACCTTAATGAAATGAAGGCTATTCAACAACTGTTTCAAAAAGCGCAATCGGGCATTTTAATAAAAGGCAAAACGCGGGATGTGGTAGCGGATAAAATGACCTTCACAGATGCGCCCTCTGCTTTTAAAAAACTGATACATTTACTTGAAATACTGCACATTATCGCCCTTTCTGATGAAATAGAGTTGATTGATACCCAATTTTCAAGTTTTACGCCTTCCACGCTTGACACCGAGCGTTTTCAAAAAATATATGCTTATATCATTGAAAATTATATAAACGACATTTCTTTAGAGCAAATTGCCGCCATTGCCCATTTAACACCAACGGCTTTTTGTCGGTATTTTAAAAAAATGACCCGTAAAACGCTCGTTGATGTTATCACAGAATTTCGGATAAAACACGCTTGTCACTTGCTCACTTCGACGGAAAAACCTGTTTCTGATATATGTTTTGAAAGCGGTTTTGGTAATATTTCGTATTTCAATAAGGAGTTTAAAAAGGGTATCGGGTATAGCCCTCTGAATTATCGAAAATTGTTTAATAAAATATGAGACGTTGTTTGAGTTATCGAACCTGTTTAAAGCTTTTGGTATAAATGGTTCTAAAACTTATAGGGAAATGTCATATAGTCCACGGCAGGCAAAGTATTGCCGACAAAATCGAACAGCGTATTATTATCCCAACTCGACCCTGAGCCCCAGAGGTCTTTCATATTAGAGCTTATCCAAGCAGGCTCCCAATATTGAATGCCCGAACCACCTGCTGTGATAACTGTTTGCGTTAAATCTTTCATATATTGCAATTGCCCTTCTTTTGAAATTGGGTAGCTGCCTATTGGGTCGTTGGTACTCATAATATTGCCATATTTGTCGGCATCGGCACTTGTCCATGAAAACGCCGTTTCTACTATCATCACTTTTTTGCCGTATTGTGTTTTCAATTTTTTAATAATTGCCCCTATTTCTGCCATATTATTGATTTTTGCCCATTTGTAATAATGCGACAAGCCGAGAATATCAAAATCCATTACGCCACCTTTTGTAATAACACCATCAGCCCACAATTCCGCGCCATCTAATTGAGCGCAATGCAACACAATTTGGGGTTTTATACTTGAATTTTGAGAAAAATCACGCACCGCTTTTATCCCGCTTTTTAATAACTCTGCGAAATTTTGAAAATTATTATTCTCTACTTTACCAATAGGCGCAAGCATACCATTGTTATTTTCATTGCCTATTTGAATCATTTCAGGCGTCAAATTCAGATTTTCTAAGTATTTTAAGGTTTTAAACGTGTATTGATAGACCGAATCTTTCAAAATACTGAGGGGTAGCCCTTGCCATGCTTTGGGTATTTCCTGTTTTTGAGGGTCTGCCCATGTATCGGAATAATGAAGGTCGAGATTGACGTGCATCCCTTCGGCTTTGGCTCGGCGTATGGTTTTCACCACATCTTGCAAATCGCTGTAAAGTTTGCCATTATTGAGGGGCGCAGTCCAAGCAGGATTGTGCCACAGGCGCACCCGCACGAGGTTGTTGCCATGCTGTTTAAACAATTTAAACGCATCTTTAATTTTACCAGAATCACGGAAAACGCCACCATAATCTTCCACTTGATTGACATAAGAAAGGTCAGCACCCATCACGAATTTGTCGGGCGCGTAAAAAATGGCTTGTGAAAGAGGTTTGTCAACGACTGCTTTTTTACAAGCACAGCCATATAGTAAGGCTAAAAAAACTAGCCAAAAGGTTATTTTACTTTTCATACAACTTGATTTCTTTTTAATTCAATGGTAAAAATAAGTGATTCAACAAACAAAAGGATACCACTTTACTTAAAATAAGGTAAAATGACACGTACCACATTTTAAAATAATGGCGTAATTTGTCCTATTCATTATAATTCATCATCTTTATAGGAAATTTGGCCTAAATATACTGCGGGGTATGAAAAAACAATACAGCACACTATTGATAAGTCTATTCTATTTTGTAGCCATTCAAGCACAAATTAGGATTGAAGTTGTGCAACACCCCGAATTCTTAACTTCCGATAAACGCCTTTTTATTGCTACTAATTTTAATGGATGGGACGCTGCCAACCCCGATTTTGAGCTTAAAAAAGATGAAAAAGGTGTTTATTTTATTTATTTGCCCGATACCCTGACTTATTTTGAATACAAATTTACGCAAGGTGCTTGGGCATTAGTAGAAGGAAGTGCGAAAGGTTTTACGCGACCCAACCGCATATATGAGCAGGAAAAAGAACTGAATCCCAAATTGATTTTAGTGCATATCGAGAATTGGGAAAAAATGCCCGCTTACAAGTTTGCGATAAAGTCACTTCCTGCCAATACGCCTCACGATGCCAGTATTTATCTGACTGGTAATTTCAACAATTGGAACACAGCCGACCCTGCCTATAAAATGCAAAAACAAGGTGATGGTACATATCGCTTATTGGTGTATTCTGATTTAGAAAAATTAGAATATAAATTTACACGGGGCAATTGGGCATCGGTAGAAGGGCGTGAAAGTGGTAAAGTTCGACCTAATCGTATTTTTGCTAAAACAGATTTTATTGGCAATAATGTTAAGGACATAGAAGTAGATATTTTGAGCTGGGAGGATATGTCAGGGCGGTTCAATTTTTTTTCACTATATGATATTTTAATGCTTTTTGCCGCTTTGCAAGGCATTTTATTTATCATCGCTCTTACAGGTATTCAAAATGCGAATCGTATAGCCAATCGGTGGTTGTTGTGGATTATGGGATTTATTGCTATTTTTATATTGATTCGCGTCCTTTGGCAACATCGTGATTTTGCCGATACATATCCTAAAATAACCTTGCTACCCGATTTGATAATTTTTATATACGCCCCCTTGTTTTATTTTTATTTGAAAAAACTATTGTTTCAGTCGGAAAAATTGCCCTATCGCTGGGCTTTGCATTTTATACCATCAGTGCTTCTGTTTTTATCGTATATGCCCTATTTTTTAATGGAAAATCAAGAATTTAAGGTAAAAATAGTGAATCAAGATAAAATCATGTTTATGCTTTTTGGGATAGTTGGGTTTATTGGATTTATTTTTAATATGTATTATTGGGGACGAAGCTATAAAGCCATACAGCATTATAAGGCAGCCCACCAAACACGCTATTCGTATGAACACAATTTGCAATATTTATACACAGTATTATTGATTCAAGCTGCTTGTTTGACTTTATGGCTTTTTACAGGTGGTTTATTGATGTTTAATAGGCTATTTTCAAGCAATTTTGATTATGAAATTATTGAAAAATGCACCGATGGTGTTTGGCTGATTTTTTCAACCCTTACTTATTTTTTGGGTTACTATGCCATTCACCAGCCTGAAGTGTTTAAAATGCCACATCCAGAACTGGAAGTTTTTGAAATAACGCCACCACATTTTACGCCCATTGCCAATAACCCCCCTCAGTATTTAAGTGAAAAAATAGAAGAAAAACCCGCTATTGAAGTTAAGCAAGTTGATGAAAATATTATGGCTTTAGCTGAAAACGTGAACAATTATTTGTGTAAAAACCGCACTTTTACCAATCCCAATTTATCCCTCAACGAATTGGCTCAAAAGCTGAAAATGCAACCACATTTGTTATCAAAAGTCATTAATGACGGTTTTAATAAAAACTTTTTTGATTTTATCAACAGCTATCGCATAGAGGAATTTAAAAAATTGGCTAAAGACAAGCGTTACAAACACCACACTTTTGTAAGCCTTGCTTTTGAAGTGGGTTTCAATTCAAAAACAGCATTTAATCGGTCATTTAAAAAAATGACCAACCAAACGCCAAGGGAGTATCTGAGCCTTGTACAAGCAGATTCCCCACTCATTCATGAGAAATAAAGCATCTGCAATTTCCAATCTGTGTCATCCGTGTTCCATAAAAACTAAATCTGAAGTTACAAACACCCGAAAATCAATATTTTATAAAATAATCCTACAATCCGGCAAAGCTTCTTCCAATTCTTTCATTTGACTTGCAGGTATATCATTGCCCGAAAGATTTAAAATTTTCAATTTTTTAAGGTCATATAAAGCATCCGGAAGCGATTTTAATCTATTATTACCCAAATCCAAACTCGTTAAATTCTCCAAATTCATGCCACCGCTTGGAGCGGTGACATGGGGCTTAAAATTTATTTAAAAAAAAATCTCACGAAATATAAAAGTACCCCTTTGTAAGAGAAAGTCATTTTTTCATCTTTTAAAATTAATCCAATATGAAAAAACATTTTCTCTTAATTGCCTTGATTTGTAGCGTTTTGACAACGCTTTTAGCTCAAAAAACCATCACAGGTACTGTTTTTAACGATAAAAATGAGCCTTTGGTTGGGGCTAATATCATTTTAAAGGGCACGACCCTCGGCGCTATCTCGGATGTTGATGGAAAGTACGCAATCAATATCCCATCAAAACACTATTCTGATACTTTAATTTGCTCGTTTGTGGGGCATGAGCCTGAAATACTCTTAGCAACTCAATCAAGTCGCTTAGATTTCAAATTGACCGAGGGGGTCATTATGCAAGAAGTTGCAATTATTGCTTTTAAAACTTCTGAATGTATATGCAGGCTCTACGCTAATGACAAAAGTATTACAGGTTGCTGTTGTTGTTACATCAATCGTAGTCAAGAAGATTGGCAAAACCCGCTCACCCCTACCCCCCTCAGTAATGGCTATACAAAATTGGCTTATGAAGTGGATATTTCATCAAAAGGCGTTTATCACTATTTAAATAATCGTTTTGAGGATAAAAAAGTCCAATATCAGATATTTAAATCTACAGACGATGAAAATTTCAAACTCATCGGCACATCACGCTCGGACTCTACACGGGTTTTTAAAAGCACTTTTAAGGGTACTGAATTGATATTTGGTGGCAGCCAGTTTTTGGATAAAAGTATCAATACCGCTGATACGACTTATTACAAAGTCGAAGGCTATCTCGTTGATGTCGAGGATGAAGACGGTTATGTGGAAGAAGTGCGCGACACCCAATATGTCTATCGCCAAACGACAAAAGTGCTGCCCGTAAAAGTTTTAAAAATCACGAATGTATATGCGCCTCGCCAAAGCCCGCAAATAGAATTAAACCTTTCAACGCCTCAAGAAGGGCAAGCGGATTTCGTCGTTTCAGATATGTCAGGGCGAGTTGTTTTAAAACATCAACAACCCCTATTTAAGCAAAATAATACCTTGATTTTGCCTTTTGAGGATATGCCTTCGGGTATGTATGTGCTATCCGTGCGGCAAGGCGTGCAGGTGGATAGTCGGAAGTTTATGGTGGTGCAGTAGATACCCCCTCAGTATTTTGAGTAATTTAAAACCACAAAGGACACATAGGAACACAAAGAAGAGAAACATTTGTATATCTATGTGTCCTTTGTGGTTAATTTTATCTTTCAGTATAATTTTTCACCACCCATTTCACCTTACCATTCGTAGGGTCTTTATCTAAAACAGTGGTTTTACCTTTTTTACTGACTGAAATATCATAGAGTTTTTGCTCGGTTGGTAAGCAGATTTTACCTTTAGCTATACCGTTGCTTGAAAAAGAGACTAAATCAATATTTGACCAATCCAGTTTATCAGTAGATTGAGCCAGTTTTATATGTGGAATCACTGCGCCATCACGCACCATCATAACGATAGTCATTTTACCCGCTTCGATGGTGTGCCAACCGCTGTTATAGGCTTTACCCGTTTGATAATCAATCCATTGACCTTGTGGTAAATAGACGCTGCGGCTTGTTGTATTTTCTTCAAAAATGGGCGCAACCAATATATCAGAACCAAATAAATACTCATTATCAACCTCCCATGCACCTTTATCCTGAGGGAATTCTACGCTCAAAGCCCGCACCATTGGCAAGCCGTTTTCACTGCTTTGCTTGGATTGAGCATAGATATAAGGCATGAGTTTATATCTCATTTCAATCACTTCACGGAAATAATTTTGAAAATCCATACCATAATCCCACGGCTCTTTAGGGGGCTGTCCATGACAGCGGGTATGCGACGACAATACCCCAAATGGCAACCAACGGCGGTACAAATTCTCAGGCGTG
>JANPGW010000148.1:0-41842 GCA_031424115.1 Saprospiraceae bacterium
TTTGCCTCAGCAAGAGTGCCTGACATACAGGCACGCAGTGTGAAAATATTGAGCATTGGTTATTACTTTTTTTGTTTCGCAAAATCAAAATTAAGTAATTTCCTTTGCTCTTCTTTTTTTATTCAGTGGCACTCATGTTGAGCAATACAACCTATATTTTTTTAAAAACCCGCACATAATCCACAATCATTTGTTGCGGGAAAACCGTTGAGGCATCGGGAGATCCGGGCCAATCGCCGCCGACTGCTACGTTAAATATCAAAAAGAAAGCTTCATTGAAAGGATAAGGAGATGAGCCAATTTTTGATTTATCGAACTTGTAATAAGAAATATCGTCCATCAATATCTCCATTTTGTCAGCCTCCCAAACTAAGGAGAAAACATGGAATTTATCTGAAAAATTACCCGTTGGTAGCAAGTAGTTGGTACCGAAGCTTTGATGAGTGGCGGTACTTGTTCCCCAGTGTAACGTTCCATAGACTTTATTAGGGTCTTTGCCCACAAGTTCCATAATATCAATTTCGCCGCATGCGGGCCATGAAGTTTGATCAATCTTTTTTCCGAGCATCCATAAAGCAGGCCAAATGCCTTTACCTACCGGTAATTTCGCACGGATATCAATGCGCCCGAAAGTAAATTCGCGCTTGCCTTTGGTTAATAAACGCGCTGAGGTATAGCTTCTACCACTAAACTCCTCTTTTTTGGCTTCGATAACGAGGTTGCCATTTGTCAAATACACATTTTCGGGGCGATTAGTGTAATATTGAAGTTCATTATTACCCCATCCGCCACCGCCAATATCGAAACCCCAACTTGTGGCATCGAGTGTTGTGCCATTGAATTCATCTTGCCAAGCTTTTTCGTAACCGGAATATGTTTCAGGTGTTGTATATCCTTCCGCCGGAATGAAGAGGTAAGTATCATCATTTCGGATGGTACCTGCTCCTATGTTGTTTAAAAGAGTGGCATTTGTGGGATTCGACAAGACCACATTGAATGTTTCATCAGCTTCTTTCAAAGTATCGCCGACAACCGTGATTTCAACCACCCCCTCAGTAGTCTTAGGGCTGAAAGTGACTTTTCCTGATTTGGCGACATAGTCACTACCTGCTGCGGCAGTTGCATCGGCAGTGGCAAAATCCACCGTGACTGTTTGGTCAGAGGCAGTGCTCAAACTCACCCTGAATGAAAAGGTGACCGTTTTTTCCCCTTCAAAAGCAGAGATATTGTCTATCGAAATAGTGGGTATTGTCGGAGTCACCGGCTGTTCTTTTGGTGAACAACTTGCCAAAGCAAGAAGAATGAATAGATATAACAGCTTATTTTTCATTAGAATATAATTTTAATTTAAAAAGGCTTATTTCGGTACAAGCGTGAATCGCCAAAAACCGGGACCAAAATTAACCGACAAAACCATTTTTGTTTCAGTTAATTCAGTAACGGTAAATTTAACGGACTCTTGTGGAGTAGTCACTTCAGCACCCGTGCCCAACTTATAAAGAGCAATGTGAGCACCCTTTCCAATCACTGTCAATTCAGTCCCAATCAAAGTAAATTTATGGTTGCCCGAACCCCATGAGCTGTATTTAGCCGGAATGCTGGCAGCGGGTTGACAACCGGGAGTTAACCCCATATCAGCGGGTGTGATGTTACCGTTGCCATCTGTGTCTGCCCAAAAGTCACCTTTATTATCCAGAATAAAAGAACCGTCACTCTTAAAAGTGTATTCGTCATTGTATTGACAAGGGCGTTTGGTGACGTCCGCCGCGGAAATTCCCCACCACGTTTGGTCAAGCGTAGGGCCCACGTGTAACGAATTGGCTTCAGGTGCGAGTTTCCAAGTTTTGGTAGAACAACCCGTTAGCAGTTGTAGTTTGCCGGCGCAAGGAGCTACATCGTCTTTAGCAATGACAACCTCTTTAGAAATGGATTTCATGCCTCCTTTACCAAAGGCAAAAAGCGTGACTTTGTATGTGCCTTTAAAAGGATAATAACCAACCGTTTCGACCGTGTCAACGGTAACATTATTACCCAAATCCCAACGGTATTGAAAAGCACCCGTTGATTTACTGACAAATTTGATTTTATTTGGGCTGGAGGTGGTGACCATCTCAAAATCTGCGGTAGGTGGCGCAGGCAATTCGATTTTCACATCTTCCTGCGGCGTACATGCCCACAAAGACAATATTGCCAATGCGGTTATTATGAAGCTTATTTTTTTCATTGCAAAACTATTGGAATTAGGAATTAGGAATTAGGAATTAGGAATTAGGAATTAGGAATTGTATGTTTCCTCATTTCTAATTCCTAATTAATCAATACCCCGGATTTTGTTTCAATACCCCTTGGGTAATATCTATTTCCTGTTGCGGCACGGGCAATAACTCATGTTTGCCGGCTTTGAAATTTTTTAGAGTGGATGGCGCTTTGCCGGTTCTCACTAAATCCCAAAAACGATGCCCCTCAGTAGCCAACTCTAACCGGCGTTCGGTATAAATATCATCGAGTAACGCAGGCCCCGAAGACGTGCGGTCAGCCAAACCGACGCGCTTGCGCACCTGATTCAGATAACCCCGAGCGGTGGCTTCGTTGCCGCCGCTTTTGACAATGGCTTCGGCAGCCATTAACAGCACATCTGCCAAGCGAATTTCTTTAATATTGTATCCCCAATTGAGGGCAGGCTCACCATCGGCTGCTTTTTCAGAAGCTAAAGGCGCGTATTTCTTGATAAAAAAGTCGGTATTTTGATACGCTGCTGTGTATGATGCACCCTTTGCTTTGAGTTCTTTCCCATTCACAATGGTTGCATCATAGCGCGGATCGCCTTTCATAGCTGCTTCTAATGTTTCAGTAACCGGGCAAAAACTCCAACCGGAAGAGTAAAGCGGTCCCACAAAATCTCGCATACCAAAAAACTGCACATTGTAATTGCCTTCACCCAAATTGCCACCAAACGATTCCCAACCATAGCGGGCAACGTTGGAATGGACAATTTCTAAAATTGACTCTGCGCCAAATTTATTCGAAGGTTTGAATATATCCGCATAATTTTTTTCTAAACGAAATAAACCTGAATTGATGATATTCTCAAATTGGGTAGCTGCTTCAGCCATTCGGGCAGTATTATTTTGGAACAAAATAGCTTTTCCCAATACTGCTCGTGCTATGGGTTTTACCATTCTACCCAATTCATCAGGTGAAACAGTATTGGGTAATTGTGCAGTAGCAATTGCCTCTTTGAGATCTTTTTCAATTTGGGCGTAAATATCTGCCGCCGGTTTCTGGGTTTGCGTGTAAATCTCATCGGCACCCAATGTTTTGGTGATAAGCGGCACATTCCCAAACCACCTGACAAGGTCGAAGTAATAAATGGCTCTCAACGTCTTTGCTTCTGCAATATAACGCGCTTTTTTTTCAGCCGTCAAATCGGGAATTTTACCCTCAATTTTTTCTAAAAAAAGATTGGCGCGATAGATACCTGCATAACACCGATTCCACTGAAAACGTTGTGGTCCTAAATTCGGGTCGATGGTAAAAGCATCAGACGCTACCCAAACAGGTTGGTCAGATGCATCACTGCCCCCCGCGTAACAATCGTCGGAAGCTGCATTCAAGATACCCAATTTCATCCCGAAACTGCCCAAACCACCCCATTGCATGGGGTCATAGGTGGCCACTAAACCTTCGAAAATTTCACTTTCTGTTTTGTAAAACGTGCTTTCTAATTTTGTTCCTTTAGGCTCAATGACCAAATAATCTTTTCCACATGAGCCGGTTATCAGGCTTAATGTAATGAAAAGAACGAGCGTTTTATATTTTAGAATTGTCATTTTTTTCAATTTTATTAAAAATGATAAAGATACTGCACCTATTAAAAACCAACATTTAGACCCACCATATAAGATCGCGCTTGAGGGTAAAGACCTCTGTCAATCCCGAAACTACCACCGCCGATTTCAGGGTCGAAACCGCTGTACTTCGTGAGCGTCAAAAGGTTGTTTCCGGATACATAAGCGCGAAGGCGTTTTAGTCCCATTTTTGAGGCTATACTGAGGGGTAGCGTATACCCGACTTGTAGCGTTCTGACGCGGAAATAAGAGCCATCTTCGATATAAAAATTGGAACTGCAGCTGAAATTTTTGTTTGGGTCGTTCATTACCAATCTTGGATAAGTAGTAGATGAACCTTCGCCTGTCCAACGTCCAAGTGCATCCGAAGTCAAATTGGCCATTTGTAAATCGAAACGGCGAGTGGCTTTGAATACTTGATTACCGGCAACGCCTTGTCCGAAGATAACTACATCAAATCCTTGGAAATTGGCTGAAAAATTAAAGCCATATGTAACATTAGGCGTAGGGTCACCTAAAATCGAACGGTCGTCGGCATCAAGTTTGCCGTCACCATTGGTATCTTCAAATTTAAAGTCCCCCGCTTTGGCTTCTGGTTGCATTTTGCCACCATCTTTAGATTTGTAAGCTTCCACTTCCGCTTGATTTTGGAAAATACCAGCCACGCGATAGCCAAAAAATGCCCCAAAAGGTTGACCCACCACCGTACGTGTAATTTCCAGACCTTGCGGACTGAACGTTTGTCCGGTCAAATATTTCTTTTCTGAACCCAAACTGATGATTTTATTCTCCACAAAAGACACGTTTCCGCTTAAACTTATATTGACCTGTTTCACTTTTTTAGTAAAACCAAGTTCCAATTCTAAACCTTTATTTTCCATGGATGCCACGTTGCCAACGGGACCTAAATTGCCCACGTAACCCGGAACAGCAATATCTAATAACATACCATCAGTTGTTTTATTAAACCAATCAATTGTCAATGACCAGTTTTTGAAGAGTTTAGCGTCAAAACCGATGTTTGTTTGTGTCGTTTCTTCCCACCGCAAATCCGGGTTAGAAGAAGCATTTGGACTGACGCCATTAGTGAATTTTTCACTCGTGCCAAAAGTATAATTCCGACCACCGCCAACAGTTGAAACATAACGGAAATCGCCAATTCGGTCATTACCCGTCAGACCCCATGAACCACGCATTTTCAAGAAATTGACAATACTGTTTTTCTTTAAAAACTTTTCCTCCGTCAAAACCCAGCCCACCGATACCGAAGGGAAGTTACCAAAACGGTAATTGGGACCGAATTTAGGTGAACCATCGCGACGAATTAAGCCAGAAAACAGGTATTTACCCCCAAAATCGTAATTAACACGACCAAAATAAGACAATAAACGGGATTGGTATTCATAACCAAAAAAGCCTTGCTTTGATTGCGGAACGAAAAAATTAAGCGATGCCTCTTTAATGTCAGTTACCGGTATGCCTTGCACATTACCGCCTTGTCCGCCACCGACACCTCTTTCGGCTGCCGTGCCAATCAGTGCCGTTAGATTGTGTTCGCCGATTTTTTTGGAGTAGGATAAAGAATTATTCCACACCAAAAAGATGCCCCGATATTGAGCACGGGCATAGCGGGTAAAATCAGAACGATTCGCCGCATTGAGATAGTAAATCGGGGAGAAACTTTCATCCCCCCAATAAGCTAAGTCAGCACCTAAATCTGTTCTCGCTTTTAGACCTTTTAAAGGCTCTATTTCAACAAAAACATTTCCAGCTAATTTATCACCCCAGCCACTGCCTTGCGCTACTCTAATAGCCGCTAACGGATTCAACACCTCTGAAGTGACATAAGGTGAAATGCCGTAAGGTTGACCATTGTCGTCGCGAACCACCGGAAAATTGGTGAATATTGAAGACGACAATACTGAGGGGTCGGTTTCAATGACCTTAGTGAGCGGGTCAAGATTGATTGCCCGACCGAGTGGCGAACCGTACTCCGTGTTGGTGGGTACACCTTTGCCAAGATTTTTGGAATACCCTAAAGTATTCCCAAAATTGATATAATCATTGATTTTATGCGTAGAATTGAACCGCACACTAATGCGTTGAAAACGCGATTGCGGCCCCGCAATAATGCCTTGTTGGTCGTAATATCCGAATGATACGTAATATTGTGACCTTTGAGAACCCGCGGCAATACTCAATTCATGGTTTTGAATCGGTGCATTTTTGTAAAAAACGGCGTCTTGCCAATCTGTTCCTGTACCAAGGCTTTCGGGGTTGTTAAATAAAATTTTACTTCCTGCTGCTACACTCGATTCGTTCATCAATATGCCGTATTCTCGAGCATTCAACAAAGATAGTTTGCGCCATGGGTTTTGAACACCCATATAGGCGTTATAATTCACGCTGATATTGCCGTCTTTATTGCCTTTTTTGGTCGTTACTAAAATAACACCATTGGCAGAGCGCGCGCCGTAAATAGCCGCCGAAGCCGCATCTTTCAATACTTCGATGGATTCTATATCGGACTGACTCAAGTAGGAAATGCCGCCGCCGTCAATCGGCACACCATCTACTACGTATAGAGGTTCGCTGTTATTGATGGACGTAATGCCCCTGATACGCACCGTTGCCCCATCGCCCGGTTGACCAGAGCCCCCCACTACTGTTACGCCAGACGTCCTTCCACGCAAAGATTCTTCGACCCTCATAACGGGCATACTTTCCAAATCCGAGGCTTTGACTTTTGATATAGCCCCCGTTGTTACTGCTTTTTTTTGCGTTCCGTAACCGACCACCACCACTTCATTGAGCGCGTCAGCGTCTTCAAGCGTGACGTTAAAGGCGGTGCGGTTGCCCACAGCTATTTCTTGTGTTTTGAACCCGATGAATGAAAAAGTCAAAATCGAGTTTTTACTTTTGACATTCAAACTGAAGTTGCCATCTATATCTGTCGTGACGCCATTATTGGTGCCTTTTTCAACAACTGCCGCTCCGACTAAAGGCACTTGGTTGTCACTGACTTTACCACTGACCGTCACTTGGGCGAAAGTTGACAAGCTGCATACAACTAACGATGTCATGATGAGTAAAAGTAATTTAATTTTTGTCATCCTATGAGATATTTTAATGAGAATAAACTTTTCAAAAGCGCTGGATTGGTTCATAAAAGTCCTTTTTTAAAGATAAGCTGAGGGAGAATTACCCCCCTCAGTATCTTAAACAATTCGACTGTATGAAGAAGATTATTATTCAAATAAGTTAGTGACTCACCACTACTTTTTGGGTCTGAATCCGTTTGCCGATTTGAACTGTGACAAAATAAATCCCATTGGTTAAATTTTGAGTAGAGATGATGTGTTGCTCAACATTTTTTGCCAATGTCTTTTGCACGACACTTTGTCCAAAAATATTGACCATTGAAAGCGATTTGATACCCTCGTTGGCAGCGTCAAGATTTAAATCCAGCGTAAAAGAAACATCGGATACTGAGGGAGCCACTTTAAAGATGTTATTGGTAAAATTAACATCCTGTGTTCCTACCAAAGCGTTGGTATAAAAATACACATTGTCCACATACACCGTGCTGTTTGAGCCAACCAAAATCATTTGAGCCAAATGCTCTCTGGCTTTTAAGCCAGTAAAATCTGTGAAAGGAATATCATAGCTGACCCATTTACCCAATTCAGGCGTGTAAGACAATTCATGTTCGGTATCGTCATTCGGTGTACCTTGGAAGATACCGTTTGCGCCGAAGTCCACCAATTTAATCTTGAATGTCGTTGAATTAGGTGTCCAAATATCCACGTGGAAGTGGGTCATGTTTTTAGCGTTAATCATGTTAGGACCAACGAATTCAATACCTGCAAAATTAAGTTTGGTGTACAATTTATTGTCGTTGTTTGCTATTTTCACATCAGCTACATCTGCTTGATCCCAGTCGGCAGACCACGTGTCAACCGGCTTGTTGGTATAAGCGTTGCTGAACAATGAAATCACATTTGAAGCCGGTTTTGTCGGTGTCGGTGCAGCGACTGTCGGTACAGTCGGCGCCACTACGACTTTATAGAAATACACATTGTCCATATAAACCGTGCTTGCAGAACTAACAAGAATCATCTGAGCCAAATGTTCTTTTGCCTTCAAACCGGTAAAATCTGTAAAAGGAATATCGTAGCTCACCCATTTGCCCAATTCAGGCGTGAAAGACAATTCATGTTCGGTATCGTCATTCGGTGTACCTTGGAAAACACCATTCGCACCAAAATCCACCAATTTCACTTTAAATGTCGTTGCATTCGGTGTCCAAATATCCACGTGGAAATGCGTCATGTCTTTGGCGTTAACCATTTTAGCTCCCGTAAATTCGATGCCCGCAAAATTCAGATTGGTGTACAATTTATTGTCGTTGTCCGCTATTTTTACATCCGCCACATCCGCTTGATCCCAATCAGCAGACCACGTGTCAACCGGCTTGTTGGTATAAGCGTTGCTGAACAATGAAATCACATCAGCAGCCGGTTTAGTCGGTGTCGGTGCAGCAATTGTAGGAACAGTTGGTGCCACAACAGCTTTATAGAAATACACATTGTCCACATAAATCGTGCTTGCTGAACTGACAAGAATCATCTGAGCCAAATGCTCTCTGGCTTTTAAACCCGTAAAATCGGTGAAAGGAATATCATAACTGACCCATTTGCCCAATTCAGGCGTGAAAGACAATTCGTGTTCCGTATCGTCATTCGGTGTGCCTTGGAAAACACCATTCGCACCAAAATCCACCAATTTAACTTTAAATGTCGTTGCATTCGGTGTCCAAATATCCACGTGGAAATGCGTCATGTCTTTGGCGTTCACCATTTTAGCACCGGTAAATTCGATACCCGCAAAATTCAGATTGGTGTACAATTTATTGTCGTTGTCGGCAATTTTTACATCCGCCACATCTGCTTGATCCCAATCGGCAGACCACGTATCCACCGGCTTGTTGGTATAAGCGTTGCTAAACAATGAAATCACATCAGCCGCCGGTTTGGTTGGCGTCGGTGCAGCAGCAGTGGGTACATTAGGCGACGCCCCATCTTTGTAGAAATAAACATTATCCACATAAACTGTACTGGTAGAACCCACAAAAATCATTTGTGCCAAATGTTCTCTGGCTTTCAATCCGGTAAAATCAGTAAATGGAATGTTATAACTCACCCATTTACCCAATTCAGGGGTGAAAGACAATTCGTGTTCCGTATCGTCATTGGGAGTGCCTTGATAAGCGCCATTAGCCCCAAAATCCACTAATTTAACTTTGAACGTTGTAGAATTAGGTGTCCAGATATCAATATGAAAATGCGTCATGTCTTTAGCATTTATCATATTCGCTCCGACGAATTCGATGCCCGCAAAAGTGAGGTTAGTATATAATTTATTATCATCACCCGCTACTTTTACGTCCGCCACATCTGCTTGATCCCAAGGGGCAGACCATGTGTCCACGGGCTTGTTGGTATAAGCATTGCTAAACAATGAAATCACGTTAGCGGCAGCTTTGGTCGGTGCGGGAGCCGCTACGGTTGGCGCAGTAACAGCACTCACTTTAACAGTTAAAGTGCCCGAAACCGCCACACTCCCTAACATGGCAGTGATATCCGTCGTACCGGCAGCCAATGCTTTACCTTCTCCCAAAGCGGAGACAGTTGCCACAGCAGCGTTGGAACTCGCATACGTAAAATAGGCTTTGCTCGGAGACAGAACTGTTGCCACAGTGTTCACCGGAAAAGAACACGTCAAACCATTGGGTGAAAAAGAATCCCCTATTGTTTTATTGATGGTTTCGGTTGCCATAGCTGCAGTGGGCGCTCCAATAATACCGGCTGCTAAAGTTTCATACTGAATATTGTCTAACCAAATCGTGTAAACGCCTTCATCTGCGCCTTCAGCGAAATGAAATAAGCCTGATTCCAATGTCAGTTTCGATGCTACCGGAATAGGAATAATAACTTTTGTCCATGTGGTCGTCACCGGAATGTTTGCCAATTCTGTTTGATAAACAGTCGTCGTGGCATTATTGCCCAAACCCGCTACATTCAATGTTTTAGCCGCGCTGCCTTTTATCCAAAAAGTCAAAGCATTGTACGCTACAAGGCTTTGTGGGGTAGCCACTGCCAATGCACCGCCAGTGTAGCCGGCAGCCGGAACAGCAATTTTAAGAGACGCCGTACCCGATTGAAAAACAGTATTGTCAATCGTTACATCGTTGGTTGACCCGCCAAAAGCGGAGAAAGTAACACCCGCTGCATACGTATCCGTGAATACAGGTGCTTGTGCTGGAAGGCGCAGGGCAGTAAATAACACCGCACACATAGCGAGGAGAGTAAATTTTCTATTCATTCTTATTTAATTTTGATATAAAATAAAATTTTTGAATCACGCAATATCAGTTCATTAATATGTTGCAATGTTCCAAAAAAATAAGAATAAATAGGGCAAAACACCACCGGACAAATACAAGACAGATAGAAAATAAAACGTATAATTAAATTTTTCAATCATTTATACCAATTTCAACCCCAAAACCAACGCCCACATCAAAACAAAACTGATGAGCAAGGAAGTATTGACCAATAGTCCGGCAATTCTTGAGTTATATTTCAACTCATCCGAAAAAGGCAGCAAGGTCATACCGATTGGTAAAACGACGCAAACAATTAAAATACTTTGATAGAGCGATGGCGGAACGAAAATACAAATTAAAACAACAGCTATTACACCACATATATAACGGATAGCTAAGACTTTACCCACTGCCAAAATCTCTTTTTTATCGATGACGAAACTGAGATAAATACCCATTAAGAGCAAGACAAGGGGTTTATTGCCTTTGGCCAAAATATCCAAAAAATCCATGGCAACTGTGGGAATAGGAATTGATAAAGCATTAATAGTCAAGCCAATAATCAATCCTTGTAAAGGCGGCAAGCGAATGACTCGATTTAAAATGGCGCTGAAATCTACCTTATTTTGCCCTTTTGAGGCAAAATAGCTGCCAATAGTATAGACCAATCCAAAAACAACTGCTGTGTTGCCAATATCATACATGATGACATAAATCATTCCATCACGTCCCCAAATACCTTCAATAATAGGAAAAGCAAAAAGCCCTGTGTTGAATCCACTCGATCCCATCGTTAACAAACCGCGCAAATCGTTGGTGTAGTTTTTAAAAACGAACCACGCCAACAAAATCATGATACTGCCTAAAACAAAGGCAATAATTGGAATTATCAATAAGCCCGGCTCTAATTTAATCCGCATAGTGGAAACCAGCATCAATGCCGGGAATGTTGTATGCATGAAAAATTTTGAGATGGTTTTTCCTTCATTTTCAGATATATAGCCCAATTTTTTAATCAAAAAGCCAAAAATTATAATAGCTAAAGTGACTAAAAAAACATTGTTCGCTTGGTTCATTCGTTTATTACGCTTGTTAAATGACCTTAAAAGCGCAATATTACGCATTTTAAAACCCTAAAACATCCACATTGACTGCTTTTTTGGGAAACCAAACGCGCATTTCCTCTTCTCCCCTGTTGCTGCGGGCATAATATGGAATAGCCACAAACGGCTGTTCTTGGGTACTGATTTTCGTTCCGGTTGCATCTACTGTCACCGCAAAAGCTTTTGATTTCAAAATAGTCACTCCACCCAGCAAATCCGGTTGAAATTCAGTTACAAACTCGGCATCGTCCGGCAAAATCAGGTTGCTTGTCCGGTTATTGTTGTCCACAAACTCTGCACAATACACAAGAGGGCCCCTCAGTATAGCCACCTTGCCGGTAGAAGATGTCACTTTTTCATGGGCTACGACACGGCGTGCTTCCATGGGTAAATCCACATCAATCACTTCACCTTTTTTCCAGACTTTACTGAGCAATGCATAACCTTTATCAACGACACGGCGTGCTTCCATGGGTAAACCCACATCAATCACATCACCTTTTTTCCAGACTTTACTGAGCACTGCATAACCTTTATCAAGCGTGAAATATTCCTCTTTGCCGTTTATTTTTATCACCACCCGTGATGCCCTGCTATGGGGTCAATAGAGCGAGCGGTGTAGAGATAACCGTCCGGTTCTTGTGCTTTTGCGACGATGTCAATCAGCGAATCGCAATAGCGGTCAAGAACGGGGTCAGGGTAAATGCTGAGTGAATAAGACGCCCCTTCCAACGTTTTATAAATATCTGTATCATCGAATGGGTAAATTGTTCCAAATTTGCCCTTATGGTCAGCCGCCATTTGGAAGTTTTTGACCCGTCCGGTCTCCTCACATTTACCAAAACTATGTGGAATGGTGTTGTGGCGATTAATTTCCATCCGCGGCGACCAAAATTTATCCTGAAGCTTAACAGCCGTAAAATTGACACTTTTGTATGGATAATCACTTTTAATCTGTTGACCGAAGGCTATCAACGAGAGATTCAAAAAGCAGGCAGCGAGTAGTATTTTCTTCATAGTAAAATTGTTATCGATGAGAAATGATGATTTTTTTTTAATAGCATTACCCTTGAGGTTGTACAAATATAAAAAAAATCTCCTCTTCAGAAGTTGCTTTTCCCTTTTTGTAAAATTTAAATGCTATAAATTTTATTGTGAAACATTAACCTCAACTCTCCCCCGTCAACCACCTTTTAAAATCGGCTGATTTTTCCGCGCTTACCACTGCTTCTTCTTTGGCGGGTGGATTGAGCACTATTTTCACTCTTGATTTGGAATGCGCGTGCATCTCGACAATAGCGTTAACACTGATGATAAATTGGCGATTGATGCGAAAAAACTGCTTGGGCGAGACCATGTTTTCGACTTTATCCATCGTCAAATCCAAAGGATGCCGTTTGCCATTGTTGGCAATGAGGTAGGTAATTTTATCTTCCGAATAAAAATAAGCGGTGTCTTTCACATCCACTAAGCGGAACAGTTGACCGATTTTTATCAAAAAACGTTCGGTGTACTGAGGGGTCATCACTGAGGTGATTTTAGAATAATCAAACTGCTGTGGCTGATGGTGTATTTTTTCAAACTTATCTAAAGCTACGCGCAATTCTTCAGTTTTCAGCGGTTTTAACAAATAGTCCACCGCATTCACTTTGAATGCTTGAAGGGCATATTCATCATAAGCGGTAATGAAAATGATGGGGCAATTGACCTTTTCATGCTTGAAAATTTCAAAACAAGAGCCATCAGCCAAATGAATATCTAAAAAAATTACATCCGGACAAGGGTTGTTTCTGAGCCAATTAAGCGACAACTCAACCGAATCGAGCATGTCTAATATGTCTATCGAAGGCTCAATTTCTTTGAGCATTTTGGCTAAGCGGTTTGCCGCCGGCATTTCGTCTTCAATGATAAGGGCTTTCATGTGTTATTCAGCATTTTTTAAAATAGGAATTTTGACTATAAATTCATTCTCCGTTTTTTCAATCACCACTTTTTTATCGGTGAGGAGGGCATAGCGGGTGACAAGACTGTGCAAGCCAAAACCGGTGCCCGGTTCATTTTCAGCCTTGGTGCGTAAGGTGTTTTTTACTATCCAATAGCCATTATCTGCTTCCGTGACGCTGATACTGAGGGGGTATGCTTTGGAGACAACATTGTGTTTAATGGCATTTTCAGCCAATAACTGAAGCGACAAAGGGACTATAAAATCGTTTTTTGAGCGGATATCAGTTTCAAAAATCAAGTTATCGCCGTACCGTTTTTTTTGTAAAAAAATAAAATTATCTAACAATTGGGCTTCTTCTGCCATAGTAATGACGTTTTTTTCTCGCACTTGTAAGATGCTGCGGTAAAAATCTGACATTTTTTCAACGTATTCAACCGCTGTTTTAGGGTTTTCCTCAATTGTGGCAATCAGGGTGTTAAAGCTATTGAACAGAAAATGGGGATTTATTTGACTTTTCAAGGTCTCGAGTTGAGATTCTATTTTTTCACGTTGCAAAGCCGATTCCCTTGCCAAGCGTTTTTCTCGAGTTTTAATGAAGAAATAAACCAAAGAACCGGCTCCAATAATGCTCAACAGGATAAACCACCATTGCCACCAAAAGGGTTTGTCAATCGTAAAAGCATAAGTGAGTTCCCGAATATTATCAAAATTATCGTATTCCGAAGCTTGCAAACGAAAAGTATATTTGCCGGAAGGCAAATTGGAATAAGTGATTTGGCGTTCGCGCGTCATTTTCCAATCGCGGTCAAGTCCTTCAAGCCGATAGCGATACCGGACGGATTCAGGGTCGGTGAACCACAAGCCTTCGTAATCGAAAGTGAGATAGTTTTTATCGTACGAAAAACGGTTAATTATTTGAAAATCAATGGGTTGCATAAAAATGGACATCCCCCTCAGTATAGGCTGCGGGTCAATAGCCACCGGTGTTTTGGGTGCATGATACAATACGATGTCGTTGCCATTAATCAACCAAATCTGTTTTTTATCGTCATAAGCAAACGCATTCAGATTGGGTTCAGATTTTTCACCTTGCCCGATCTTGATGGATTGAAAATGTCCCGTTTTGGGATTTAATAAATGGATGCCTCCGGCGTGCATGACGACAATATCGCCATTTTCATCGGTCGCTAAACTGGTGATTTTAAATTGTTTCAAATTGGAAGGCAGTAAAAACTCTTTAAATACGCCATTGTGAAGCGAAAAAAGCCGATTTTGAGCCGTCGAAAACCAGATTTTATCATCACTTTCGGTTATCGAATACACCGCTTGCAAAGGCACGTCATTGGCAGTCGAAAAGTGTCTGAAAACACCGCCCTCCCCTACTGTCAATCCTTTACCATCTGTGCCCAGCCAAATGCGTTTTTTCGAATCAATGAAAATTTTGTAGATAAAATCAGTAGAAAGTCCATTTTGAGTATTAAAAACCGTCATTTTAGGCAGAGAATTCCCTTTTTCAAAACCCGACAAATCGAGTTCAGTCATACCGCCGAGAGTTGCCATAAAAAGCTGTTCGCGATTGCCGGTTATGGAAAATATGCTGCCGTTGCTCAGTCCATTTTTTTCCGTAAAACGAATCAATGGCAGCCGCCCTTTCCGCAAGCAATACAGCCCGTCACCAAAAGTACCCATCCAGATATTATCATACGCATCGATATAAAGGCTGATGATATTCAATTTTTGGGGAAAAACCCGCACAAATTGCCCATTTTCACGATTGCTTTTTTGATGAAAAAGTCCATTTTTAGCCCCAATGATTGTACCCAAATCCGGATGTACCGCCACAGCTTGCAAGCTATCGAGCATCGTTGGCATCATTTCAATGCGGCTATTCGCTGACAAAATGCCGTTTTTATTGCTCAAAACCCAGAGATTAGACTCTCTATCAAGGCATAAATCAAAGATTTTTGTTTTCGATAAAAGAGACAATTCAGGTTTGCCATCGAGTAAAGAATAATGCAATAAGCCGTTGCCCTCCGTTCCGATAAGAGCCGTTTGGTTATTTAAAATGAGAATAGTGTTGACGACCCCCAAATCCCAATCGGGTATTAAATGAGTGATTTTATGGGTTGTCCTATCGAAAGTACAAAAGCCTTTGTCGTGTGTGCCTATCCAAATATTCCCTTGCTTATCGAGCGACAGCGTTCGAATAATCAAATCAGGCAAATCGTTGTTGAATGCCCATTTTTCGGCTTTTTTGACGTCCTTCTCGACGTGACAGACGGAAACGCCATCATCCGTGCCCAGCCACATGGTGCCGTCGGTATCTGCCATCATACTGTAAACATCGTTGCCCGACAAACCGTCATCCGTGTTGAGGTTGTACAGATGTTTTTTATCGTGGAAATAAACGCCCTCGCCATAAGTTGAAAACCACAAATAGCCATTTTTATCTTCCGCAAAACCGGTAATCGCTACTTTTGGGGTGCCTTCTTCAATGACCCATTTGAGGAGTTTTTGTTTTTCAAAATAAAAAATATCGCCGTTTTTCAAACCGCACCACAAGCGCTTTTGGCGGTCTTCGTACAATGCCGTTATCGGGGACTCTGTTGCTAAAGCATTGAAATTCAATCCATTATATTGCAAAAGCCCTTTAGTAGAAGCCAAGTAGAGCCAGCCCGTGCTGCTTTCGAGCATGCGCGTTACTTGAGCATTTTCATAACCTTCTATACTGAGGGGGTGCTTTTTGAACGTGAATTGCTGCGCTTTTAAGTAGGAGAGCGTGAAAAATATAACAACCATACAGGCTACCCACCGAGCATGGGTAACACGTTTCAAATGTTTTTTTTTATTGTAAAATAAATTCCGCATTAATCAACAGTTGAACTTCTTCGGCGATTTTTTGAAAAACAATTTTCGGAATCGCGATATTGTGGTCAGCCAACAAAACGGTGAATTGGGCTTTGACTATTAGTTTTTTATCCCGTATGTCTATCTCACTTTTAATGATGCGCTCTTGGGCAACACCGTGTACGGTTAAAATGCCTTTTGCCCTTATCGTAAATTTACCATTTTTTGTTAAATCTACTTTGTCAATTATTTTTCCCGTAAAAGTAGAATGCTCATTTTTAGGACTTTCAATATAATCTTCATTAAAATGCTCTTCCTGCAACGGCGAATTAAAACCTCGAAACGTGCGATTCTTGACCGCAAAGGCAAATGTCATTTGTTCCGGCTCAATCGCCCCTTTTAAGGCATTGCTACTGGCTTTTATCAATTCCAAAGGCGCATCAGACGTGAAGCTGATTTGACCATTGCGGCATTGATATTTTTGAGCCACCAACTGAAAGACGCTTAAATGCAACATTAAGATTAAAAAACTATATTTCAGGTGGCTTGCGATGGAAAAGTTACGCATTTTCATTTTCTCGACAATACATATTTTTACTGAAACGGGTTATTTGAATGCTGAAAAGGGCTATTGAGACTGTGAGTAAGTTTACCAACTTCTGAGAGTTCTATAAGTTACTACGTAATTTTATCGGTTGAGGCAACTTTATAAACGTTGAAATATTGTTTTTAAGTATCAACGCGTGGCACGGCTTTGGAGCCGTGCCACGCTGGCGTCACAAATGATCAATAACCTCCTTTTCAAAATCCAAAATAATCGGTTTCAATCGGCTATCGGCATCCGCGCCATAATTGATAATCCAGGTCATCGTCACGTCTTGGGTCGGGAAATAAAAGCAATCGGCACTGTAGCCTAAATCGCGACCGGTATGACCCAAGGCGAATTTACCATCTTTTTCTTCACGGTCAATAAAATTTCGAATTGTGCCCAACCCGAATTGTGAATTATCGCGATCGTCCATTGTCCATTTAGTCATTTCAGCGTACATAGCCGGTGTCAAAACTGTTCTATATTTAAAAATCGCTTCTACGAAAGTCCGTATGTCCTGAACGGTAGAATACATGCCGCCATAACCCGTAGCGGTATTGTAATTCGACATGTTCAGAATAGTGCCGTTGTTGTACAAATCGAAATAGCCTTGGGCTGTGGTGGCGGGCAAGCGGTCATAAGGAAAATAATACGTGTGGCTCAAACCCAAAGGTTTAGCGACTTTTTCCTGCACCAATTTTTGAAAATTTTCACCCGTTACTCGATTGATAATCAAAGCCACCAAAAGCGTATTGGTGTTGGAGTATTTTGCCCGAACGCCAATCGAATCCGTGTATACCGCCGGTTGGTTGTAAACAAACTCTACCAATTCATCGGCTGTCCATTCTTTGGTGGGATTATTCACCACCGCCAAATAAAAAGCATTGCTTTTAATGACGTTGTAAATGCCCATTGTGTGATTGAGGCACATTCTTAAAGTAACTTTATCCGCATTTTCAATTTTTTTAACCATATCGGCGGGCAAATATTGACTGATTTTAGTATCCAAACTCAATTTGCCTTCTTCTACCAATTTCAGCGTCAGCATACCGACAAACATTTTGGTGACGCTCGCCACTTTGCTGACGGTGCAGGGTATCATGGCTACATTGTTTTGAATATCCGATTTGCCGCCCGCACCAACCCAAGCACCGTCTTTATCCCGAACCAACAAAGATATGCCCGGAACACCTTTTTGAACATACTTATCCACAAGGGCTTGAAAAACGGCGGCTTTTGGATGTGCCGCATTGAAATTAGGAACGGTCGGACAAGTTTCATTAATGGTTATCTCCGGCGCAAAAGGCTCTTTGCAGGACATACCCAATATAGAGGTAAATAGAAAAATGGTGAGGAATTTTTTCATAATTATTCGGTTTGGGAAGATTTAGAAATGGCGATACCTATATGCAATGCACTATTGGGAAGGATGGGAATATACTCTTTGGCAAAAGGCGTTTGCAGCCACAATTGGTACTCAATGAAAGGGCGCAGTTGGCGACCATTTTTTAAGGTAAAAGCATAACCCACATTCAACCCCACCGGAATCATCACATTGGATCTGCCCAACTTGCCCGTTTTTTCATATTGCCCTTGCGCAGTCGCTTTGAATTGTTGTAAACCATTGAACGAATGGACATATCCCAAACCGACGTTAGCACCCGCACCAAAACCCATCGAAGTTTGAAAGCGATAATTGAAATCCGAGTACAATTGTACCGCTGTTTGGACGTATTGTTGGTAAATCAAGCCGAATCGAGCTGTTTGGTAAATTTGATGTTGGGAACTTTTGTTCCAATGTTTCACAGTCATGCCCATGCCGAAACCGGGATGCAAAGGTTGGTGAAGAATGCCTAAAGTACCGCCGAAAGGAAAAGAAATGGCATTATTAAGAAGTGTGGCGAAATATTCCGGCTGTCTTGATTGCGCAACCGTTTTGCTCGCAACGCATGCAAGCAGGAGAACAATATAGAGGTTCTTCATAGAGGTGTGGTATTTGGTGAAGTAAGTGTTGAACTACTGAAACAGTTCATAGAAATAGGTTATAAAATTTTCATGCGAATATATTTTATAGAACAGATTAAAAAAGGAAGCGAAAAACTATGTTCGCTTCCTTTCAGTCAATCAAACATTTAAAATGAAGTCAACTTTTTAGTAAAACGAATAATAATGGCATTCTTCCACTTTTTCTTTAGCTAAAGCTTCCATCACTTCATGAGTGGTCACAAGCCCAATCAAGTTCTCATTTTCAACAACGGGGAACGCCCGGAAACTATCATCTCTGAACATTTCCACAGCAACAGCTATGGGGTCACAGCACTCTAAAGACATCGGCACTTCCGACATCACTTCATCTGCGGTATGTCCTTTTAACCATTTTGGCGTTAGCGAAAAATCATTCCATTGCTGGCTCAAACGATTACAAAAGGACATAAAGTCAATTTTATTAATCATACCTACCACTTTCTTATACCGCACAACCGGGATATATAAAGCTTTGGTTCTGTCAAAAATTTCTTTGACACATGCAATAGAATCTTTTGGCATCACTGTCGGGATATCCCTTGCCATAATAGAAGAAACGGGCGCTACTAAATTCATGGTTAGTCAAATTTTATTCGGTTAATTAATCATTTATGTTTAGTTAAATTTAAGTAGCATGCGATACAAAGTTTGTGTTATACTAAGGGATATCCTATGACCGAAATCAGACGTGAACATGATTTTTATCAAACACCCAAAAATAGTCTGATTAAATGTTAATGTCAATTAAATATGGTTAAATAAATTGTAAAACTTTTGTCTTAAAATATTGATTTTCAATTATTTAAAAATTAACAATTTATAATCTATTACATATCAATCTTCACGTATTTTATTTATTCTTTTAATAAAATTGCTTGTTGCAACACCGACTGATAAACCTGCCAAAGCGCCTCCTATTACGCCACCCATCAAAATGACCCAAACCGGTGTTGTCTCATCAGGCAGCGTGGCGGCTAAAAAAATCCAAACCATCCCAAAAGCCCAGCCCACCGCATTCATAAAAATCCATTGATGCACATCTGCAACGTGTTTTTTGAGAGCCAAAGATTGTACCCAGCCAAAAAAAGCCCCCAGACCCAATCCCATCAATGCAGCCCCTACAATGATTAAAATCAGCGGTGGCGGGGCAAAATCATGCGGTGGTTCAAGTTCGTTGTTGCTCAGCCATAGCGAGGGCAAAACCCCCAAAGCCCAACCTATAACGGCAGGGATAACGGTATATTGCCACCACGTTTTGAAATTAAGATTTGGCAAAATTTTTCTCAAAATGCGGTGCTGAAAATACGCCAACAGCGACCCTTCACATAGACCAGAAAAAAGTGCTATCCCGAACGAAAGCCCTTTTTTGCCTATATCGTTTGGTTCGCCGATACAATAATTCCCCATTACTGCTAAGCTAGCAGCGCAGAGAATGCCTAAAAACTCCCCTACTGAGCAGTTGAAAATCCATTTTGGGACTATGTTGTCAGTTAAATGTGGATTCGTTCTCATAATTTCAAAGATATTGCCTTATTATTCTCTTTTGAAATGATATTAATCACCCCCTCAGTATCAGCAAAGTCATTGTCTTATTATCAAAAGCAGTTTAACTTTGAAAATCTTACAAAGTGTTTTTGGTATTGACCCAAACTTAAAGCTCATTTTTTCAAAACAAACATCGATGAACTATGAAAAAAGCTATGCCAATGTCCATTTTGTGGACATTTTTTCTCATTCCTTTCTACACCTTATTCGCTCAAATACCACAATATTGTGCCTCAAAAGGGACTTTCCCGTGGGAACAATGGATGGAACGGGTTTCCATTTCGAGCGGTAATTTTGGCAATTCTTCGGGCAAAGAAGGCTATGGTGACTTTACCAGCCTCGCAGGTGCTACGCTCAAACGCAATACCGGTAATCTGATAACTATCAGCCCAAAATCCAGTTGGAACGGCGACCCGCGCAATGCCAATATGTTCTGGCGAGTTTGGGTGGATTTTAACGGTGACGGCGATTTTACGGATGCCGGAGAAACGGTCATCAGCCGTCAAGTCGTGATTCAATCACAAACTTTTTTGGACAATGAAGCAGCTTTTACGCCGCCTCAGTCGGCTCGTTTAGGCAAAACGCGCCTGCGCGTAGCCATGAAAGCAGGTGGCTACCCTGACCCTTGTGAGACTTTTGAGCGGGGCGAAGTGGAGGATTATACAGTGGATATTCTTGACGACAACTCCAATGGTACTCCTGACCTTATTCCCGAAAATATTAATTCGGCGGCATCTTTTAATCTGAATCAACAGCAAAACATGAGTTTTTCGGTACACAATAATGGTTCAGCGACATCAACCTCTACCTCTGCACTTATCTATTTATCAAAAGACAATCAATTATCCGTTGATGATGTGTTATTGAGCAATAATTTTTTGAATGCTTTAGCACCCAATGCCAGCGTTTCTATCAATGCATCCATAAATATTGGCTTGACATGGACGTACGAAAAGGCTTTTTTAATTGTTAAAATTGACCCCCTCAGTATAGAATCCAATAAATTGAATAATACTATTTTTAAAACCGTCAATATTAATTTGCCACCGTTGCCTTCATGCGTCAAACCACTTGGCAGCGGACAAATTCTGTGTAATTATGATGACGGTGGGCAGAATGTAACCGTTTATATTGCAGAAAACAATATGCTTATTCGAAAAGAATTGGATAGAGACGGCAATATATTAAGTACTGACATTTCTGAAAGTCTTGTAAGAGATAGTGTTTTAGTGAAAAATAATCAAGTGATAAAAAAATTAGCAAATGGCTCTATTGCATACTCAAAAAATATCCTCCCCTCTGTATTGAACCGTGTATCCTCAATCAACAGTGTAGTTGAGTTGACTGATGGCACATTCGTTTTAGCCGGTTTTCAAAAAACATTTTCAAACGACCCGAATCCCAATCTCACCATGGATAAGCTCGTTTTGGTGACAACCGATGCCAATTTAGAATATCAAAGTGAAACCATCGAAGCCAATAATTCGGGATTCAGTAATGTTACAAGAGATTCCATTTTGCAGATTATTCCGTGGATTAATAATCAATTTATTATTCTGTATTACTACGGGACTTCATTTGCGATAAATAGTCAGAATTTTGTGCTGTCCAAATATCAAAAAAATGGGGCTACTCTGCAAAAAATAAAATCGGTTACCGATGGTCAAAAGCTTTTGCAACCACCGTTTCTCACTTTCTTTTGCGGTGATAATTTGATGATATTCAGCACAACTGAATCGGTGAGTATCAAAAGTTCTTTTATAGGTCAAAACTTCATTTCCTACACGATGGATAGTTTGTTTCCCGTTATTGTGAGAGAAATCGGTAACGGGTCAACTTCTAATTACGGTTCATTCAGTAAATACAGTTACCTTTTCAGACCTTCTTTGAAAGAGTCTGAATATTCATTGAGTGCCGATTTTGCCGGCGACCCGCGTTTTGATTTGTCACAACTCAAAATTCAATTTTATTATAATAGCAACACCTCTTATTATTCTAAAACCATTCCTTTTGTGCAATACGACCATGTTGTGCGCAGCAGCGATACGACTTGTTTGATTTTAGGCACTCGAAATGGGCAATTGTGGTCATATAATCCCGATTGTAACAATGTGCCACCTTTATTACCGGATTTAATTTTGGGCAACCTAACGCTTGCAACCCCTACTGTGCAACAGGGTCAAGTGCTGAATTTTTCAGTTGACATTAAAAATTTGAGTACTGCTAATGCTACCGGTAATTTTACGGTAAAAGCCTATATCTCTAAAGATAATGTCTTGAGCGGAGATGATATTCAAAATGGTGTGGTTACAACGGGTAATTTTCCGGCGGGTTTTTCAGTCACTCAAGTACTGGGTGCTTCAACAATACCAACAACACTTCCGATTGGACAATATTTTTTAATTCTGAAAGTAGATGCTGACAATCAAATTGCGGAAAGTAACGAGTTCAATAACGAAATAATCTCTTCGACCTCCTTTTCGGTGACATTAGCCCAATCCAATAATCAATATTGCGCCTCAAAAGGTCTTGCACCGTGGGAGTTGTGGGTATCAAAAGTGCAATTTAATACCATTAATAATGAGAGTGAAAAATTCAAAGACTATGCAACGCTCGGATATTCAGATTATTCTAATTTGTCCACCGGTATAAGTAAAGGTCAAACCTATTTGCTCAATATTACGCCCGGATTAAGTTGGTCTGGATATTTGCCAAACGTCTATTGTCGAGCGTGGATTGACTATAATGGTAATAAAATATTCGAAAATGCCGAATTGGTCTTTCAAAACATTAATGTCAACCCATTTTCGGCAAATATCAGAGTCCCGTCATCGGCTATCAATGGCAATGTCAGGATGCGAGTTGCGTTAAAATGGGGCGGTTATCCTGAACCTTGCGAAATATTTGCTCGGGGTGAAGTAGAAGATTATACCCTCAATATTATTGGGCAATCGCTTGGTAGCGATACGCTTCGATTAGTGGCTGTAACAGGGGCCAATGCAGTTCGCCAAGGCGAAAAAATTACCTTGAATGTTTCAATTAAGAATACAGGATCTGCACCAAGCAATCCAAACACCCCCCTCAGTATATACCAAAATCAGCAGCCCTTTATTTTTAAGGGACCACCGCCGACTTTTTTGACAATTGCATCGGAACAGACCCCGATTGGTCGCGCTATTCAACCGAATGAAACAGTGACTTTGCCGGTAACTTTCACTATGTACCCCAATTTTTCGCACATCACAAGACCGGATTACTCAGGAGTGCAATATGTGAGCACTTACGTAGTTATTGGCAATCGCTCCAATAGTTTTATATTTTATCCCTATTCTTATCCGGTTTTGGATACGCTGGCATTACCTTATAATATTTCAGCTATACTTGACAATTCGGATTTAGCCATAAACATCATCGCACTCGACACCACTTTTAATAAAAATGGGAAACATAGTTTTACGGTAAAAGTCACTAATAATGGGTCGGTAGCGGCAAAAGATGTCATTGCCAACGTTGGAACCGCTTACAGTCAATATGCTACCGGCATATTCACTTCACCGACTGTAACGCCTCAACGAGGTACTGTCTTCTCCAATACGCCTTTTGGAGGGGCTACTTACGTGCTTTGGAACATCAACAGCTTAGCGCCTAACGAGAGTTTAACAGCATTGGTACAATATGACAAATTTGCGATACCGGCAGTTCTGCCTGAATTCAGACAAGAAGTGAGAGTGGGTACTAATCAAATTATTGATACTATGCCAGCCAACAATACCGCAAGTCAGCGTTTTGTTTTGGATACAACCCCTTTGCCCTATTGTGTATCAAAAGGTATCGCCCCTTGGGAACAATGGATTAGTTCAGTATCGTTAGCATCAAGATTTTTTCTCAGACAATATCCTGCGACCGCTAAAGAAGGTTATGGCAACTTTACCGCTTTACAGCCCGCAGATATTGTTCGAGGTGAAACTGCTTTCTTGACCATCAGTCCGACTTCAAGTTGGAACAATGACCCGCGCAACGATAATATGTTTTGGCGCGCATGGATGGACTGGAACGATGATGGCGATTTTGATGATAGCGGAGAATTTCTTTACGGCAATAAGGTCGTGTTTTATTTAGGCGTGTTCTTTGACAATGGCGGCGGCTTTTTTGTTCCCTCATCATCGTCATTGGGTCGGCATCGCCTACGCATAGCCATGAAAGTCGGCGGCTACCCTTCACCTTGCGAGACGTTTGAGCGCGGCGAAGTTGAAGATTATATGGTGAATGTTGTGGTTGAAAACAACTCAGCTGTACAACCGCTTATCGTTCATGGCGATTTAAGAGCGGTGGTTTTTGACAATAAAATACGGATAGATTGGGTCAGGCAATCGTCTAATATCGCCTCTTTTGATATTGAAAAATCGGTTGATGGAAATCATTTTGACCGCATAGCCATTGTTCCAACCGCTATCAATAACTATCATGTGGCTTACGACGATAGCCCTACTGAGGGGGGTAGTTTTTATCGCTTAAAAATGCATCTTATGAATGGCGAAATGCGTTTGACTGCACCGGAAAAAGTACATTATGAAAAATTGGTGGATTTTACGGTCTTTCCTAATCCGGCAGCCGACGAAGCCTATATTGATTTGAAAAAATATGAAGGGCGGGCAGTGAATATCCTATTATCTGATGTGGCGGGTCAAATCATTTCTTCCCGAATCATTGAAAAAGCCACGTCTGCGCCCTTGAGGTTGGATTTAACCCCTTTTAAGAATGGCACTTATTTCATTGTCATAAAATCTAACAATAAGAGAGATGTGTTGAGGAAGTTACAGATTTTGAAATATTAAGACAATAGGGCGTTTTTCAATGATAAATATCACCCCTACACCCTATTTTGGTCATTATCTTATTTTTCATTAAAATCTACTTTTGGATGAGCAAGATGAATATTAAAAATGGAAAATATGACTACAATATTAGTGACCACTGATTTTTCTTCGAACTCCAAAGCAGGCATCCGCTTTGCCATTCAGTTAGCTTCGCAGATGCCTTGCAAATTGGTATTTTACAATGCGCTTGAACTGATGATACCCACTTCATGGAGCAACGAAGAAACGGCTGAATTTGTACAGACTGAGACGGCAAGTTGTAAAAACCAATTGTCAAAGTTTTTAACAGATATCTTTAAAAAATGTGAAAAAGAAGACATTGCTTACGATTATGAAGTTGAAATGGGGATGAATGTGGATAATTTTATCGCCAACTATGCCCAAAAAATCAATGCCGATTTTATCTGCATGAGTACGCGAGGAGCCGGAACATTCAAAAAACTCATCGGTACCAATGCTTCAACGTTGGTGAATACATCGCCAGTTCCGGTGATTGTCGTGCCCAAAAGTTATCGTTTCAAACCTATCACTAAAATCGGGTATTCGTCAGACTTTGAAAACTTTGGTCAAGAGATAAAAACCGTTGAAAAACTTGCCCGTGCCATGGACGCAACAGTTGATGTATATCATTTTAGTTACCAACTACACGAATCGGAAAGTAAAACGGCAGTAAAAGAATTGGAGAAAAAATACACCTCAGAATACATCACTTTCCATATACCGAAATTAGAAATTGAGTATTCCCTTGTCGAAAACTTGCACCACGTGGTCAAAAAGGAAAAACCGTCCATGCTGATCATGTTCACGAAACAGAAGCACAATTGGTTCGAGCGTTTCTTTTATTCCAGTAAAACCGCCGATATGACTTTTGAGATTAAAGTGCCTTTGTTGGCGTTTAGAAAATAGCGAATTCCTATGAAAACTACATCCTTCGTCGTACTTTTATTGACACTCCCCTTCGCCGTTTTTAGCCAAACTGCAAAAGACATCGTGAAAAAATCCGATGAGAGAGCACGAGGCAAAACGTCTTTTGCCAGTGTAACCATCGAGACCGTCCGCCCGACATGGAAGCGCGAAATGAGTCTGAAAGTATGGACAAAAGGCAACGATTTTTCTTTAATTTTCGTTACCTCGCCTGCAAAAGACAAAGGCATCGTGTTTTTAAAAAGGCAAAAAGAAGTATGGAACTGGATTCCAAGCATTGACCGGAACATCAAATTGCCGCCATCCATGATGAATCAATCGTGGATGGGCACGGATTTTACCAACGACGACCTTGTGAAAGAAGCCTCTATTGTGGAAGATTATGGCCACACTATGGGTAGAGATTCAATGATTGATAACAGAGCGTGTTATAAAATTGAATTAAAACCCAAACCCACGGCATCGGTCGTTTGGGGTAAAATCAATCTATGGATTGATAAAAAAGACTATTTGATGCTCAATGCCGAATATTTTGATGAAGACAATGTTTTGGTCAATCAAATGAGGGCTTCAGAGGTCAAAATACTCGGTGGTCGGCTATTACCAAGCCGTATGGAAATGATACCAATTGATAAAAAAGGTAATAAAACCGTGTTAATTTATAAATCATTAGAATTTGACAAAGCCATCAACGATTCCTTTTTCTCAACCAATAATATGTCGAAAGTCCGATGATTATCAAAATGATTTGGCTCAATCTGTGGCGCAATCGCCGCCGCACCCTGATTACGATGGCATCGTTGATGTTTGCCGTTGTACTATCGGTGTCAGCCAGATCATGGCAAAATGGCGTTTTCGATAATTTGATAAAAAACGTGGTGAGTTTTTACTCAGGTTACATTCAAATTCATAAAAAAGGCTATTGGGAAGAGCGGGTTTTAGACAATACTTTCGCCCAAACGGATAGTTTGGATAAGGCTATAAAAAGCTTAGCTTTTGTTCAAATAACCGTTCCACGCATAGAGTCCTTTACACTGGCTACGGCTGGCAATGCTACTTACGGTTGTATGGTAGTCGGAACAGTACCCGATAAAGAAGATGCTTTGACCCATATAAAAAGTAAAGTTATCAAAGGCAACTATTATTCAAAAAATGACAGCACCGCCTTAATCGGCGAAGGCTTGGCTGAAAAATTGAAAATTGGTGTGAATGATACGATTGTATTGCTCGGTCAAGGCTATCAAGGCTCCATTGCAGCGGGTAAGTTTCGGGTACAGGGCATTCTGCGTTTCGGTTCGCCTCAGTTGAACGAAACAAGTGTATATTTACCTTTATCCGTAGCCCAAGAGTGGTTGGGTGCGTATGGTTTGGTGACGTCCATATCATTAGGCTTGTCAGATGCCCAGAATTTGGATCAAAAAAATGCCAATATTAAAGCTCTATTGAGTGATGACTACGAGGTGATGACGTGGAAAGAAATGATGCCCGAAATTGAAAGCCATATTCGGGCAGATGGTGCAAGCTTTTATATCATCATCGGCATTTTATACATGATTATAGCTTTTGGCATCTTCGGCACTATCCTCATGATGACCAATGAACGCACTTATGAATTCGGGATGCTCATCGCTATCGGCATGAAAAAACGGCGCATTGCATGGATGCTCATCGGCGAATCATTTTTGATTTCAATTTTAGGTACTTTAATCGGTATAGCGGTTGCTTTGCCCATTGTTCTGTATTTTCAAAAATATCCCATCCGACTCGGTGGTGAAAGCGCCAAAGTATATGAGCAATTTGGCTTTGAAGCGGTGTTTCCGACTATCGTCGAGTCCGAAACTTTTATCACCCAGGCTTGGATTGTGGTGGTTATTTCGTTGATAGTAGGTTTGTATCCCTTGTGGTTTATCAGCCGATTGGATGTTGTGAAGGCGATGCGGCGGTGAGTTTTACAGTTGTCTGACGCTTTTGATGCGTCTAACAACTGTGAATAATTTTTTCATCATCATTTGGAGTTATCTGACACTTTTTGAAGCGTCAGACAACTCTGATAATTAAATAAAAATGCTTTTTACCATCGCTTGGCGCAACATATGGCGGAATAAAACGCGGAGTCTGATAATCATTTGTGCAGTAGCACTGGGGTTATGGGCGGGTATTTTTTATCTGGCTTTTTATTTCGGTATGATTGAGCAACGGGTTAACAGTGTTATAGAAAAGGAACTATCGCACATTCAATTGCACCACCCCGATTTTTTAAAGGATTATGATATAAAAAACACGATTGATAACAGTGCTGCAATAGCTGAGCAGATTCAAAAAATGAATAATGTCAAAGCCGTTGCCAAGCGTATGATCACTAAAGGTATGATTGCCAATGCGTCGGGCAGTGCCGGCGTTCAGATAAATGGTATTGCACCCCAAGAAGAAAATGCTGTAACAAAGTTGCAATCGAAGATTACTGAGGGGGGGTGTTTTACAGATGAAAAAAACAATGTGGTATTAGTGGGTTGGAAATTAGCTAAAAAACTAAAATTAAGACTCAAGTCAAAAGCCATTCTATCCTTTCAAGACAAAGACGGCAATATCGCATCAGGTGCCTTCAAAGTGGAGGGTATTTTCAGGACGAGTAGCACGCCTTACGACGAGTCGAATGTGTTTATCAAAATTACGGACATGAACGCATTGAACAATACCGAAAATGCCGCCACTGAGATAGCTGTTTTACTGAAATCCAATAATTTTTTAGAACCGGCTAAAACAGCTCTAAAAAGCCAATTTAAGAATTTGAATATCCAATCGTGGTTAGAAATTTCTCCTGAAATGAGTTTGCTCGTTTCGGCGACTGACCAAACACTCTATATTTTTATGACCATCATCTTGTTGGCGTTGGCTTTTGGTATCATCAATACCATGTTGATGGCAATTTTAGAACGCACCCGTGAAATTGGGATGTTGCTTGCGTTGGGCATGAATAAAATTAAGGTATTTTTTATGATACTCTACGAAACCTTCTTGTTAACTTTTATTGGTTGCCCTTTAGGCATTGGTTTAGCGATGCTGACCATCCAATATTATAACAAAAAAGGGATTGATTTGAGGATGTTTACTGAAGTGTACAACACATTTGGCTATGATAGTATCACCTACCCAACTATTGGCATGAAGCCTTTGATGTTGATTATTGGGATGGTTTTGATTACAGCTTTTGTGTCAGCACTTTTCCCGGCTCGAAAAGCGTTGACACTGAATCCGGTGGAAGCGATGAGACATTAAAATCGAAATAAAATGGAAACTGTCATTGATGCCCATAATCTCTTTAAAATCTACGACAAAGACAAATTGCCGGTCTATGCAGTGAATGGTGTGCATTTGCACATCGAGCGCGGTGAATTCGTGGCATTGAAGGGCCCTTCGGGTTCGGGCAAAACGACTTTATTGAATATGATTGGTGGATTAGACCAACCTACTGAGGGGTATGTTGAAATCAATGGTACGAAACTCAATGAGTTGTCTCCGAATGCTTTGATTGATTTTCGGTTGCACAATATTGGTTTTGTATTCCAATCCTATAATCTCATACCTGTTTTGACAGCCAAAGAGAACATCGAATTCGTCATGCTTTTACAAAACAAGCCCAAGCAAGAGATTCAGCATCGGGCATTAGAGTTACTCAAAGCAGTGGGCATTGAAGATAAAGCCAATAAACGCCCTTCAGAACTTTCCGGTGGACAGCAACAGCGAGTGGCAGTGGCGCGAGCCTTAGCGCCCAAACCTCAATTTGTATTAGCCGATGAACCCACTGCCAATTTAGATTCGGTTTCAGCTTTTAATCTGTTGGACATTATGGCAAAACTGAACCGTGAGGAAAATATAACTTTTGTTTTTTCAACCCATGATCAACGGGTTATTGACCGTGCTCGCCGAGTAATCACTCTCGAAGATGGTAAAATTGTATCAGATGAAGTGAAAAAATCATGAAAAAAGTGCTCAAAATACCTAAATCGCTCACGTATAAGACTATCAAATGCCTGACAGTGACGTTTGTGCTTTTGTTCAATATTGATAAAATAAACGCTCAGGATACGCTCAAGGAAAAAATAAACTGGTTAGAATTCAGAGGTTATGTGAAGGATTTACAAAATGTCAGTTTTGGGAACAAATTAGAGTCTGCCACTACCGGCATTTTACTGCACAATCGGCTAAATTTTAAAGTCAATTTCTCAAGTACCGTTTCAGCCAAAATCGAAATGCGCAATCGCATTTTTGCCGGCAATCAAATACTCCCGATTCCTGATTTTAATAAACAAATTGAAAAAGACAATGGCTTGTTGTCGCTATCTTTCAATTGGTTAGACAACAAAACCTTGATTGGCAATACCATTTTTGACCGCGCTTATGTGCAATACCAAAGCCCAAAAATGGATGTCAAAATCGGGCGTCAACGCATTAATTGGGGTATTAATACCATTTGGAATCCGAATGATATTTTCAATGCCTACAATTTTTTGGATTTCGATTACGAAGAACGACCGGGCAGCGACGCAGTTCGTTTGCAATTTTATCCCAAAGAAAACCTATCGATTGAAGCCGCTTATAAACCGGCCAAAGATAAAAACAAACACGTCGCGGCAGCACTTTTCAAAGTCAATCAATGGCAATATGATTTTCAGTTTTTGGGCGGCATAGCCGAACGCGATGCCGTTTTAGGCTTGGGTTGGGCGGGCAGAATCGGTGAAATGGGTTTCAAGGGAGAAAGTACCTTGTTTCAGCCATTGAAAAAAAACGAAGATTCTCTCCGAGCTTTTGTGAGTTCCTTGATGTTGGATTATACCACTTCTAATGCTTGGTATTTTTCTGCTTCGATTTTATTCAACTATACTGAGGGTGTCGAAACGTTCAATGCAAATACTGTTTTTAACCCGACTTTTACGGCTAAAAACCTGTCGCCTTATCGGTACAATTTTTATGCGGGTGTGGGTAAAACGATTACTCCAATTGTCTCCATGAATGTGTCTATTTTGTATGCCCCAAAGTTTGATGTCTTGGTTTTTTTTCCGAGCTTGACCTACAACGTGGCTCAAAATTTTGAGACTGATTTAGTCGTTCAGTCCTTTTTTGCCAGCTATCCTACCCGATTCAAAGCGCAAGGTACAAGTGTTTTTTTGCGGTTTAAATGGAGTTTTTAGTATATCTGAATGCCCCACAATAGCCTAAAACGAAGAAGTTTGATTTCATTTTTACATTAAATTCAAAAATAAAACCTACCGTCTTACAGTACTAAAATTGGTTTTTTACCTAAAAAAGTACCGTATTGCTCGCATAATTGAGCAAATAATGCCCGTTGTTGCTCATTCGGCGGATTTACAAAATCGGGTTCAATGAGCACTTTGTCTTTTTTGATAGTGCGTTTCCATAGCCCAATAGCTCTACCATTGGATAAAATTACCGGTTTAAAGATACCATTCACGGTAATAGCTTTTTTACCTAAATCGGGCTCCAAGGAGGCACTTCTATCTTTATAACTTACCAAATATTCGTCAAAGGCGGGTAATAGGTGCAAAGTTTCCTCCATTTGTCGATATGAATATGTCATATCTGAAAAATAGTATTTTTTTCGATCGATTTCAGTTGAATTAAAATCAGAACCCAAACCATCCACGCCAATTTTTGCTTCTCCAACTGTAAAACCAGACCACCAGACAAAATCTTGTAACGTCGCCGGCCCATGACTGGCAAAATATCTTTTTGCCAATGTTATTAAAGCTTCTTCTTTGCTCATCGTGCCGCGCTTGGGCACTCTCTCTTCTAACAAAGCATACGTCAATTGATTGCCCCGCTTTGCTCCACTGCACACAATACCGTTTGCCTCAGCTTTGTACATGATATGGATTGAGCGGTAATTGTTGGTCAAAATGCCTTCTTTTCCCAACTCAATCATGATTTCTTCCCGTGTTAAATGATTGTTATCTCGTAAATGTCTTTCAATAATGGCAAAACATTTATTAAAAACAGCATCATTCAATTCCAATTGCTTGTGATAAGTGCCCAAAACAGTATTAAGCCTTTGTCCTGAAATAGACAACATCCAATGAATATCATCGGCTGATACAAAATGCCAAGTGGGTCTCAGAATATGGGTTCTGATGATATTTCCGTTATCTAAAGCTTTTTCAACCATTTCATCGGACGCATTGCCCAATCTTAAACCGACAGCCCATTTTGCCATCGGATAATCCTGTGCCTGTATGGCTCCTAACCAGCCTACTATTTCTTTCGGCGTTGAGAATTGTGTATGTATAATTTGTTGATTTATCAATCTGATTCTTGATACATCATCTAATGTCATTTGATATTTTTTTTAAAATTATTTATCTCTTTTTTTCGCCTGTTGGTGCTTCCACAAATCTTTAAAAAGTACCCCCTCAGTATGAAGGTATTCAAACGTGCCTTCTTCCACTATTTTTCCGTTTTGAAGCACATAAACATAGTCAAAATAGTGTAACAGATGCAAACGATGCAAAGCAGAAATGATGACTTTATCTTCAAACGCTTTGAAAAGGTGCTCATAAATCATCAATTCCGTTTTGGGGTCAACGCTGCTGGTGGGTTCATCTAACAACACGACTTGACTACTTTGAGCGGCTAAAATACCCCTCGCCAATGCCAAACGCTGTTTTTGTCCACCGGATAAGTTCACCCCTTTTTCCTGAATATTCGATTTGAGTCCATTCGGCAACTGTCGGGCAGTATCTGAAAAATGCGCTAAATCGCAGACGTCCCACACTTCTTTTTCATCAAAAGGCAAGCCGAGTGTGATATTATATTCAATCGTATTTTCAAAAATCTCGGGGTCTTGCGGAAAAAGCGTCACCGATTCATTGAGTAATGTCCTATTAAAAGGCAAGTCATCCAATAAAAACTCAGCCTCATACTGAGGGGGGTACAAACCACGCAATATAGCTAAAAGGGTACTTTTCCCGCAACCGCTTTCACCAATCAAGGCAATGCGTTGCCCTTTTTCAAAACGGATATTGATATTGTGTAAACTTTGGGGGGCATGTTCTGCGTCGTAATTATCCCGATGCGAGAAATTTAGGTTTTTAATGGAAATATTCACCCATTTTTCGGGTAAACCGACGATAGAATCGGGGCGATGATGGGCGTTATACGCTTCAGTGATGGTTCTTGCCGTTTGCACGTCGGTATTGTATTGTACAATCATGGTGTATTGCCAAGCAATATCGTGAAAAACGCTCGTAAATTGATTGACAAAACCTAACAAAACGACAAGATTACCCACATAAAAGACCTTACCCGGCTCATAATGTTGATACACATAACCTATTGCGATGACCACATAAATCAAAGTGACAAGCGTATCGGCTACAAACCATTTCCATTCGTTGATGACCACATTTTTCCGGAAAGGTTGCCAAACATCTTTTACTTTACCCAACAAGCCCGTTTCCATGCTTTTTTCGAGCCGCAAGGTTATGACTGTGATGATATTGGACAGGCTATCAAATAACGTGGAAGAAATGATATGTTCTTTTTCATTGACTTCATCCAACGTCTTGATAAAAGGTTTATCAAATTGCAGAATCACCCAGACCGTAAAAGCGCCTAATAGAATACCGATACCACCAAATAATGGCGAAAAATAGAGCATCGCCGCAAACGAAAAAACAAATTTACTCAACGCATGGAGGTACATAAATCCATCTTGAAAAAAGTGTTTCAATGCTTCATACGCTTTGCGAATGCGGTTGATTGTTGCCCCACTGTGGTTGTCCTGGTGCCATTTGACAGGTAAATGCAAGGCTTGATGGTACATTTCCAGCAAAAAATTGCGGCTCAAATTGAACGCTAATTGCCGCTCCATCACGCGGGCGGGTCCATGAAACGCCCATTCTCCTAATTTTAAGGCTAAAAAGCCCAGCCCAAACCAAGCGACATGTTGTAAGGTATTAGCATTGTCTTGTTGTATTTTGTTGATAAACCAACCGTACAGAATGGGGTTAAACATTGCCACCACATTTGCCATGATGAACAGAAAATAGATCCAGACATAGCGTTTCTGCTCATTGCGGGCATATTTCCACGCGATCACAAGCAGGGCAATATAGGGGTTTTGTTTAGATTTCATGGTGCAAAACTAAGGGTTTTGAAGATTGAATACCTACCTTTGCATCATGAAAATTGCAGTTATAGATTATAAAGCCGGAAATATCCGTTCGGTGATATTCGCTTTAGAAAGATTAGGGGTACAGCCAACGCTTACCCACGATGCAGAAACCATTCTAAGTGCCGATAAAGTCATTTTTCCGGGGCAAGGTGAAGCGAGTTCTGCCATGCGCAATTTGCGCGAGCGTGGTTTGGATAAACTGATACCACAACTCAAACAGCCGTTTTTGGGCGTGTGTGTCGGCATGCAACTTCTTTGTGAACATTCGGAAGAAAATGATACGCCTTGTTTGGGGGTTATTCCTCAACGGGTTATCAAGTTTGAAACCTCAATTGGGCTAAAAGTACCACAAGTTGGTTGGAATAAATTGAAAATTTCCGACACTTACAACCCCCAACCCTCAATCCTCAGCCCTGATTTAAACGGGCAATGGTTTTATTTCGTCCATAGTTATTATGTCGAAAAAGGGAATTTCACGACCGCTACTGCCGACTATGGTGTTGAGTTTTCAGCCTGTTTGAGGAAAGATAATTTTCATGCCGCACAATTTCACCCTGAAAAATCGGGGACTGCGGGGGAGAAATTACTCCAAAATTTTTTGGATATAAAGGAGTAGTTTTTTACCACAATAGGCACATAATAATGGATACCCAACAAAGTTTCTGTAGGCTTAAAAAAAAAAAACTAAATTTGTAAAAAGAAAAAAAATGAGAACGGCAGTTAATACACCTAAAATGACCGAATCCGAATATATTGCTTTTGAAGAAAAAGCACAGGTTCTGCATGAAATGATAAACGGGAAACTATATACTATGGCGGGAACATCTAAAACGCTCAACCTTATTTGTATTTGGCTTGTCAATATGATTTTAAACCAGTTAAAAGGTCGAAAATTTGCTGTTTTTCAGGAAAATATCAAAGTACAAATCACTCACGAAAAAGACTACACTTATCCTGACGTGGTCTTAACGTTTGATGAACAAGATATTTCTACTGATGAAAGCTCCTATATCATCAGAAAACCTATATTGATAGCTGAAGTTCTATCTCCTTCTATGAGACTTTACGACAGGACAGATAATTTCATTCAATATCGCAAAATGTCAGAGATTTATCAACATTGATTAGTTCAAATATCAAAAATCGACACTACTAAACCATTAATAATCAATCATTTAAGTAGATGAAATTAAATAAACGGAAAACCTACTCTTTAAAAACTTATTGATTCTCCATGTGTTATTCCGTCTAAATACGCTCTACTAAAGACTAAATACTACTTATGTATATCATTCCGGCCATTGACATCATTGATGGCAAATGCGTTCGCCTCACGCAGGGCGACTATTCTCAAAAAAAAGTTTATAACGAACACCCGCTTGAGGTAGCTATGCAGTTTGAAGATGCGGGTTTACAACGCTTGCATCTTGTGGACTTAGATGGGGCAAAAGCGGGTCATATTGTCAATTACAAAGTCTTGGAAACCTTGGCTTCTAAGACCCAACTGCACATTGATTTTGGCGGCGGTTTGAAATCCGATGAAGACCTCAAAGTCGCTTTTGAATGTGGTGCTCAGCAAGTGACAGGCGGCACTATTGCCGTTAAAAATAGAGACGCATTTTTAAATTGGGTCAAAAAATATGGCGCTGAGAAAATCATTTTAGGCGCAGACGTGAAGGACGAAAAAATTGCCGTGTCTGGTTGGTTGGAAACGAGTAACCTATGGCTCAAAGATTTTTTACAGGATTTTTTAAGTCAGGGCGTCAAATATTGCATCTGTACCGACATCGCAAAAGACGGACTACTGAGGGGGTCGTCAAATGAGCTGTACGAACGCCTTTTACAAGAATTTTCAGACCTCCAACTCATCGCATCGGGCGGCGTGACCGATATGTCGGATTTGGAAAAGTTGAAAGAAATCGGCTGTTTCGGGGCTATTGTAGGCAAAGCAATTTATGAAGGGCGAATCAGCTTAAAAGATTTGGAAAAATTTCAATGACATCTGCCTACTAAAAAAACTGACTACTGACTACTAAAAAACTGTCAACTCAATATAACATGTTAGCAAAAAGAATCATCCCTTGTCTGGATATAAAAGACGGACGCACTGTAAAAGGCATTAATTTTGAAAATCTTCGCGATGCCGGTGATGCAGTCGAACTCGGCAAATGGTATTCTGAACATGGTGCCGATGAACTTGTCTTTTTAGACATCACCGCTACACACGAAGAACGCAAAACCTTTGCGGAACTTGTCACGCGTATTGCGCACGTGCTGAATATACCGTTCACCGTTGGCGGTGGTATTGGGTCGGTGGCGGATGTCAATCGCCTTTTAGATGCCGGAGCGGATAAAGTATCGGTCAATTCTGCCGCGATTCGTCGTCCTGATTTGATTACTGAAATTGCACAATCGTTTGGTAATCAATGTATTGTGGTGGCGATTGATGCCCGACAAACAATTGACCCACAAAATGGTGAAACATCGTGGAAAGTATACTTAAATGGCGGTCGTATTCCGACGGAAATTGACCTTTTTGAGTGGGCAAGTGAGGTAGCGGATAGAGGCGCCGGTGAAATCCTTTTCACTTCCATGAATCATGATGGCACTAAACAAGGTTTTGCCAACGAAGCTTTAGCCAAAATGTCAAAAAGTGTATCTATTCCGGTCATTGCTTCCGGCGGGGCGGGCAATATGGAACATTTTTACGACACCTTTACGGAGGGGTACGCAGATGCCGCTTTAGCAGCCAGTATTTTCCATTTTAAGGAAATCGGCATTATGGATTTGAAGCGGTATTTGAAGGATAAAGGGATAGCTGTGAGGGTGTGAGAGGCGTAGAGTGTTATAGTATAGTTGGGGTTGTGACTTTTAGACCTTATTTCACAACCCCAACTCATAACCCTACAAGGAATGTTTAGTAAAATCACCCAACAAACAATTGCACCCCCACAAAATGCAAAGCTAAAATCAACAACCCTACCGCTATACGATACCAACCAAAGACTTTAAAACCATGTTTGGTTAAAAAACCAATGAAAGTTTTAATCGCTATCAACGCCACCACAAAAGCGACGACATTTCCTAAAGCCAATATCCACATTTGGTCTATACTGAGGGGGGGTATGATGCCGGCTTTTGTATCTTTAAAATACTCATATCCTTCTTTCAAAGAGGCTGCTGCCATAGTAGGCACAGCCAACAGAAACGAAAACTCCGCAGCTCGTTGTCGATTGAGTTGTTGCGATAAACCGCCAATGATAGTCGCCGCTGCTCTTGACAAGCCCGGAAAAATCATCGACAATACTTGAAAACAACCAATGACGAAAGCATTTTTATAGGAAATATCTTCCTTGACATTATCAATATGTTCGTTTTTCGCAAACCATTTGTCCACAAAAAGCAAAATGATACCGCCCAAAAGCAATATCGCAGCAATGACCAAGGGCTTTTCTAATATCTCTTTGATGTGTTTGTAAAATAAAACACCAAAAACAGCCGCCGGTGCAAATGCTACGGCTAATTTGAAATAAATATCTAAATTTTGTAAAAAACGTCGCCAGTACAATACCACTACGGAAAGAATAGCACCCATTTGAATCACGACTTCAAAGAGTTTGGTAAAACTATCGCTCTGAATCCCCATCAAAGAAGATACGATAACCATGTGACCCGTTGATGAAACTGGCAAAAACTCCGTCAATCCTTCAACAATAGCGATGATGATGGCTTGTAAATAAGTCATATGAAAGTTGGTTTAGTCGCCCAAATCCCCCTTGAGGCAGGATTGATTGTTTCTAAATTATTTTAAGCCGTTTTTTTAAAAATAGCGTACACTTCAACGCCTAATCCCAACAAAATAAGGAACGGTGCGAGAATAATCCGTACCGGACTATATATAATACTTTCGTCCCATGTATTTGCATCCGGCATTGCGCCGCCAGACATACAGATGTAGCCCACTACCATAATAGCGATACCAATAAGCATCCACTTATAATTCTCACGACCGAACACCAATTGGTCGTTGCGTTTGCCGAATACTGAGGGGGTCTCGCGACGTGCCGAAGCGGACGTTCTTGTAGCTGTTACAGGTGTTTTAGGAGTAACCGGTTGTGCAGGTCTTTGCTGCGGTTTATTAGCCTTTGCCATTTTTTCTTTATTCGTTATTTTTTAATATAAATCGTCTAAACGCATTCTTAGATATTTATTCACCACGTAAAAAGTGCTTATCCAACTGATTAAGATGCCTAATAATATCAATACAACTGCGCTGCCTAAAAATACGGGACTCTGCAATAAAAGATTGAGTTCAGGCGTAGATTTTTGAATAATAAACCATAGCCCGGAAATCATTGCCACTGCAATTAGACCGCTGATGAAACCATTCCAAATGCCTTTTCGAATATAAGGACGAGTGATGAATCGCCATGAAGCACCTACTAATTCCATATTTTTGATTATAAAACGGTCGGAATATAGATTTATGCGTATGGTATTATGAATGAGTGTCAAAGCGACAATAATAAACAATAATGCCGCAATAAAGGCAAAAAGAGCCACTTTTTCTGCCATTTTAGAGACTTCTCCCATCAAACCTTCGTCCATATATACATCATTTACCGCCAAATTGTCTTTCAATTTTTGAGTAATTTCAGCTATTCCACTTTTATTCATGGCTTCGGGTTTCAAACTCAAAGAATAGGCATCGTAAAACGGCAAAGGCATATCGGGATTGATTAAAGTATCGCCCAAACTTTGGCGCATCACATCCGCCGCTTCTTGCTTTGAAACAAACCGCACAGATCCTTTTCTGACAAAATCCATCTGGGGTAATTGTGTTTTCAAGTTAGCCATTGCTGCTGAATCCGCTCCTTCTTTTATCTCAATCATCATGGTGATTTTGTCCTGCTGATTGATAGCTTGTTGGCGCACAAAAAGAAGTGCCGTTCCAAAAAAGCCCAATAAAAAAAGCACTAAGGCAACGCTTATAATCGAGTAAAAATAATTCGTTTTCCGTCTTTTTGCCATTCAGTAATCCGTTGTTGAGTAAACAGTCGTCCTTTATTTTGATAATAAGTGCAAAAGTAAGATTTTTAATCATAATATAGGTTAATCAAGGTTAAATGAAGTGAAAATTTAGTTAGTCGCGGCTTTTTTATCTTCTTCTCAGAATTCTCACTTCGTAATGATTTTGATTTTCCCAAAAACAAGCTTATATTTGTACTGACAAACATACATTTGAGCAAACAAAAACAACTGTTAACCGTGACCGATTTACCCAAAATTACATCCGTTTATTTTGACCCGACAACTGATTTCGGCTTCAAAAAACTATTCGGAGAAGAAGCAAATAAAGATTTACTGTTGGATTTTTTAAATTCAATACTGCCACCAGAACACCAAATTCGGACGCTGACTTTTCAGAAAACCGAACAGTTGCCCGAACTTGAAGAAGACAGAAAGTCCGTTTTTGATATCTTATGCAAAGACATACATGGCGAGACCTTCATCGTCGAGATGCAGAGAGCCAATATGTCACATTTTATGGACAGGACTATCTACTATGGTACTTTCCCGATTCAATCGCAAGCCAAAAAAGGTAGGTGGGATTTCAATTTGGCAAGAGTCTATTTGATAGCTGTATTGGATTTTGAATATGATAAAGACCGAGATTATTGGAAAAAGCGGCAGTTATTGCGCTCTTTTTCATTGCGCGATGAAAAAGGCATATTGATGAGCGATAAACTGCATTTCAAATTCCTACAATTGCCATTTTTCAAAAAAAAACGACACCAATTGCGAACTCGTTTTGACAAATGGTGTTATTTCTTAAAAAACTTAGAAGATTTTAACTCAATTCCTGACATTTTAAACGAACCATTATTCATGAAAGCATTTGATGTGGCAAAAGTATCTAAAATGGATCCCGATGATTACGTACTGTACCAAATCAGTAAAAGTAAAAAATATGACATGGAAATATTAGAGGAAGAGGCAGAAAAAAGAGGTCTTGAAAGAGGCTTTGAAAAAGGAATGGAAAAAGGAATGGAAAAAGGAATGGAAAAAGGAATAGTTGAAGAAAAAGAAAGAAATGAAGTCAAAAATGTTTTAAGGCTTCACAGTAAAAATTATGATCCATTACAGATAAGTGACTTGTTAGACCTACAACTTGAACGAGTGAAAGACATTATTCAAAAAAGTACTTTAAACGAGTTCAGACATTAGCAGACTGAATATTTTTTGCATATAAAAGCCGATATTGAGATCCCTCAGTATCGGCTTTCTTGTTATTGCTAACGTAAAAAAAGCCCCCCGGACATGTGTCGCGAGAGGCCATCCCAAAAACCGATTTAAAGCATATTCTTTAAGGCGGCTCTTAGTTTCGTTATTCGTTATCCGTATATTCGTTATTCGAATCTCCGATTAACGGATAACGAGTAACGAATACACGAATAACGAATTAACGCATAACAATTATTCGATGATAATCATCTTCTTAGTGGCTGTGTGCTCAGGAGTTTCTAAGCGATAGTACATAACACCACTTGCATTAAGATCAGACTTGTTGATGTTGATCTCATTGTAACCGGCTTTGTAATCACCTTTTTTCACCATAATCACTTTACCTTCCACATTGTAAACTGTTAACTTAGCTGAACTTTCAGTTGGCAAGTTGAAGCCAACAGTTGTTTCGATTGCAACTGGGTTTGGTCTGTTTTGGTATAAAGCGAACTCGCCACCAGAAACTTTACCAGAAGTGAACTTAAGATTAACGTTCATTTCAGTACCGTTTGCATCGTTAGCAACTGCAGGAGTCAATGAACTACCTACTGACAATACTTCACTCAATTTAGCTGTTTTGTTAGCGACCAATGTGATAGTCATAACGTTAGCGTTCAATGCAGAAGTACCGTTCCAGCTTGTAGTGATGTCGTTAGCGAAGATACCGATGTTGCCATCGTTGTAGTTTGCTAAGTCACCAGCTTTTACTGATTTAACAGTTGCACCGTTCAAGCTGAATGTACCTTGGAAGGCAGCAGCATTGAAGTTATCAGCTGAAATGTTTACTGTGTATTCATTACCGGCAACCAATTGCATATCTTGAGCCAATAAAGTCAATGCGTTGCTGCTACGAACTTGTACACCTGTTAAAGCAGATGTGTAAGTAGTATTAACGTCACCTAATTTAGTAGCCACGAAGTTAGCTTGAGCAGCAGCAGGAAGTTTAGACAAGTTAACAACTTCAGGGAAGTCTTCTCCAAAAGGATTGGTTGGATTCGTGAATTTGTATGACTTATCAATAAATCTCCAGATACCACCAGGTAAGCTTGAAGTTTTGCGTAAGATGAAGTTACGGATATGTAACATATCGGCTGCATCCACTTCATTGCTCTTATCAACGTCAGCTGCGATAATAGTGTAAGGAGAAGTTAATTTCTCGATATCTAATACGTGCTTGCTGATGCGAGCGATGTCGAATGTAGTAACACCGGCATATTTATCTTCAGTTGCAATCTTAACCGCTTTTACTTGAACGTTTTGGTCAAGTGGTGCAGTCAA
>JANPGW010000149.1:0-5164 GCA_031424115.1 Saprospiraceae bacterium
AAGCACTGGCGACCCCCTCAGTATTGAAGCGGTTTTTACAGACTTTTTTAATTGTTTCAACCTCACTTGCAATTGCAGAAAAGGTCAAAGGATTGGGTAGTTTAAAAGTGCCACTTGTCCAAACCAATTTTTTAGGAATGGGCAATAAAACAGGTTTGTCAGAAGGTAAGATGCAGTTGGATAAACTGGGTTTGGCGGCAGTTTCCGTAGGTAAAGGCGTCTCTTTATAAATAGATTGATAGTACAAGAGCAAACCAATAGCTATAATGACAATCAAACCGAATAACCCTAAAAGTATTAATTTCCCTATTCTTAACCATTTATTCATTTTCACAAACTTGTTTTTACAAAATAAAATAGTGGTAAAGATAGAAAAAGTAAAATTATTTAAATCAAGAAAATCGAATGCGGTGTTTTAATTTGCTTAAATTGATTTCTAATTTCAGCAATTCGTCAAATGCTCTGCCCAAAAGTCAACAAATTATTGTCAGGGTCAAGTACCGAAAACTCCTTTTGCCCCCAAGGTTTAACTTGCAAATGCCCATTTGGATGTAAGCTTGTTTTTTTATTTAACAATAATTGGTGCAGCCCGTCAATATCATCCGTTCGGATATAAACTTGCCCGTAATTCTCCTTCGGATCAAGCTCTTTAAACTCAAAAAAGTGAATTTGAATATGGTCTTTTTGCACCATTAAGTAGCCTTCAAAATCAGCACTACCAAACTCTTGAAAATCCAATTTGTTTAAATAAAAGTCCCTTGTAATCGTTTTATTACGCATCGGGAGCTTTGGATTGATGTGTGTGAGCATTATTATTTGAATTTTTATTTTTCAACATTTCTAAGACCTCTTTTGCTTGCGCTAAATGTCTTTGTTCGTGGGTGACGATGATATCAAATGCGGTTTCGAGGGTATAAATAATATTTTTGTTGGCGGGCGAAGTTTTATACTGAGGGGGTATAGTCAAATTTATTTTTACGTTTTTCTCAATCCTCGATTGCCTCAATACCCAGTTGCTTAAGTCGCTCAAGGTGATCTTTCATTACCTTGAGTTGTTCTGGGGAATGTCCCTGCCAATCTGTAACCTCACCAATGACCTTAATGGGATGCAGAGAGCGGTATGACTTTGTTGGATTACCGGGGAATTTCTTGTCAGTTAAGTTGGGGTCATCCTCAATTGAACCCGTTGGCTCTACAATATAAATCCTTTCACGCCCTTCTCCCACGGCAAGTTCAGCTCCCCAAGTAGCAGCAGCTTCCAAGGTGGCTGTTAGGTAGATATATTTCGCTTTATTTCTTTGTCCGTAATTTGAATTAAAGCCGGGTTCAATTAAGTCCCCTTGGTTCAGATTTGCCTTAGTGCCATGATAGAATCTCTGTGAACTCAGGTCGTGGGTAGATTGTATGGACTCGTTTGTATTCATTATGGTTATATTATTTTTGAATTATGTCTTTAAAGTTCTGGGTTAAAATGACCGCTAACGATTTTTCGATTGGTGATGTGGCGGTATTTGAAAATCGATAGACCATTCCTATCGCTGAATAAAGTTATAAAAGTGGATGTTAAGAACTAAAGTTTGGCGTTATTTGTCGGCTGCAACTGAAGTCCAATAGCGAGCAAAAAGTTGATTGCCCACTACTATATTAGCAAAACGTCCGTTGGCTGCAGTTTATTTGCTTTCCGTTTTGATTCGCCTTATAATCAGATTAGTAACAAATAAGTTTGGCATCCAACACAACCATGCAACAATACAATAAGCAGTGATAAAATTGTTGAAAATTATGGTTAAAAGTGGAAACTATATTCTCAATGTTACAGCTGCGAAGCCAGCAGCGTAACTATAAACCATCATCTTTGATATTTTTCAATTTGCCTATTCTTGATATTAATATAAGCTATTACCGTTGTACTAAACCAGATTACTCCTAAACATATAAAACCTAATGTTCCAAAAAACGTTAGTCAATAGCTCAATGGATTTTGAACTTAATAAACCAAATTTCCTGTCAATTATAAAATATATACTTGGATAAAATCCTATTACAATAGCCAAAACAGCCATTAAATTCCATAAGACTTTTCGTGTCATTGTACTATTAGATTAAATTGAAACTCATAAATATACCCTTTAGTGAGTATCGTTCAACAAAATTAAAAAAGCTAAATAATACGACCAAATTATTTTATTTAATATGATATAAATCATTGGTTAGCAAGGAAATAGCCCCCCTCAGTATTTTCGTAGTTTTATCCCAATTTAGAGGGTTTGTGAACGCCAACTTAATTCGTTAGTTAGCCGAAAAATTAGTAAATGTTTTTCCATCATAGTAGGAAACGCCATTCTCCGTTCCAAACCAAATATTGCCTTTTGTATCTTCTAAAATACCAAAAACTTGCCCATTCTCTTTTCTAATTGGGGTCAAATTTGACTGTTCGAAAGGCAAATACTTTTTATCGTAACGGGACAAAACCATCTTGTGGGAAGAACCATCCGATGCGCTTATCCAAATATTGCCCTTTTTATCTTCAAAAATATAACCCACAAAATTAGGGGTGATATTGGTAAATGATTTTCTACCTGCCTTGTCAGCAGACAGGTTGTAGCGGTTGAGCCCGTCTTGACCACCCAACCAAATATTGCCATTTTTATCTTCTATGATAGAGCGAATGTTTTTAAAAGCCAAGCCTTCATTGTTTATCAATTTGGTAAAAGATTTCCCATCAAAAGTACAGGATTCTCCACGGGCACCAAACCAGAATTTCCCCGTTTTATCTTCTACAATCGAATTAATATCATTATTGGCCAGACCATCTTCAGTTGTAAAATTGTGAAACGAATGTCCATCGTAACGGCTTACACCGCCCATTGTCCCAAACCAAATATTGCCCTTTTTATCCTCTAAAATGCAACCAACCTTATCATGGACAAGCCCTTGTTTGGTCGTAAAATTGGTAAAAGAATGTCCATCATAACGATAAACGCCCGCACCAATAGTGCCAAACCAAATGTTCCCCGCCTTATCTTCTAAAACAGAAAAAGCACGATAACGCCTTAAACTGTCTTTAGTTGTCAGCGGCATTCGTTTTAGGCTGCCATGAAGGAATGAAATTGGGTTCATACCGAGCTTTACTCAAACTGTCTTTTGGCAAGTCGGTTTTTACTTGCCCGTTGCAAGAAGAAATAAATACGCACGGGAAAAATAGCAGGTTTAAAAGTATAAACAAGTTATGATTTTTCATTTTTAGACTTTTTTCGATTAATGTGGAGCAAAATTCATAGATAAATGTATTTCGATGTCAATGTCCTATGGCTTTTTAATCTTTAATTCCGCAAGAACTTTATCAAATAGCTGTACATCATAATTGTGCTCTTTAAAATAGTTGAGGTCGTCCAGCATCTGATTCTCCCAACTTTGTCCGGAGCTAATGGTATCCTTTAGATGAGCTTTGTAAATGGCTATGGCGTTTTGGTAATCGTTGCTGAATAAATACACATGCGCCATGTTCATTAATAAATTTAAATCCTCCGGATATAATTGCAATCCTCGCTTGAAATAAGAAAGCGACTCTTCGTTTTTTTTAATCTCAAATAAATACCAACCAATATCGCCAAACATTCTACTTTCTAATTTGAGTGTATCAAGGTTTGTAATTTTAGTAGATTTTGGAAATTCCTTGCCATCTACTGTGCGTGCATAGCCCAGTACATTTCCTTTATCATCTTTTATAAATTCTTTTACTGCTGGGAATTCTTCATTGAAAAAACTGGTAGGTGTGCTAAAATACATTTTTGCGTATATACCGTTTGCATAGTAATGATATTCGTTGTCTTTTTTCCCCACACCAGCCCATAGATTATCATATAAATAAATGCCTTCGTAGGATTGTATTATCTTTTCATCTACCACAATGCTTTGTTTCCTTTTGGGTTCGCGATAAAAATTTTTCCAGTTGTATGCCTTCGCAACACTGTTTACCACTTCGGGAATAAGTTTGAAATCTTCGTTATTTAAAAAAATGGCTACGCCATAACCATCTTCAAGGCTGCCAAAAAAGTCTCCGCAAAAACCATCATTACCTGCACTGTGTCCAAAATACTTAACTCCGTTATGATCTTCAATAAAAGTGCCCATGGCGGTTGGTCCGTTATTATAAGAGGTTAAATGCAGTTTTACCATTTCAGAATTCAATACTTTAGATGGTTTTTTGCCTTGATAAGCCAATTGCATATCAATGATATAATTGCATAAATCGCTTGGTGTCATCCATAAACCCGCCGCAGCCTGTTCTGGATAAACGTGGAATTTATTTGAAACTGGCGAGCCATCGCGGTTGTAAGCAGAAGCGCACAAACTTAGTTTATCTTTTGTGGGAGGTTGGGCATAAGAACTATTTATCATACCTATTGGCTTTAAAACGTTCTCATACATCCAGGTGTCATAAGTTTGCTTTGTAATATCAGTAAGAATAACTTGTGAAATAGTAGTGCCACCACCGGAGTACTCAAATTTTAAACCGGGTTCGTACATACTGCGCACAGCAGGGGTGAAGGTTGGTTTTACGCCGTCCAATACCTGTAAAACGGTTGGAATTGGTCCATTTCTATCGTGACCAGGGAAACCATGCACGGACAAACCAGCGTTATGACTCAATATATCTGCAAGAGTTATTTTTTTCCCTTTTGAAAGCGAATCGTAAGGGAATTTCCAAGATGTTAGATAGGTGTTGATGTCCGTACTTAGGTCAATTTTTTTATCCTGTGCTAATTTTAAAATACCAACCGCGTTCAAAGTTTTACTGATGGAGCCCGGTTCAAATAATGTCTCAGTTGTTACCAGTCTTTTTTCCGCTTCATCTGCCCAACCATATCCTTTTGCCCACACAATTTTGTAATTATGAACGACCGCTACGCTCATACCTTTTACTTTATATTTGGCCATGCGCTCAGTAATGGTGTTTGGCTTTTCGTCATTAAGAATGAGATTGCCGACAATATTGTTCTCTACTTGTTTTATTTTTTCGAGAGTTTCGGGAGCATACGTCGCTTGTGCAAAAAGATGACTGGCACAAAACCAAACAGCAATCAATATAAATAACTTTTTCATTTTACAGTCTTTAGATTTTTAGAATAACATAGAACAATGTAAAGTTACCTTGATTACC
>JANPGW010000150.1:0-20519 GCA_031424115.1 Saprospiraceae bacterium
TTTATCTTTTTCAGTCCCTCAAGGCATCAAAATTCCGCCTTCTCTCCAAAACATATATAAAGAAATTAACTCAGACTTAGGTTTATCCATACCGACACACGGGGATTTAACGAGCTGGGCAGAACAAGGCGTTTTTTTGCTCAATGCTATCTTAACTGTTGAAAAAAATCAACCGGCGTCCCACCAAAAAATTGGCTGGCAATTTTTCACTGACGCAGTCATCAAAAAATTGTCAAACGAGCGCAAAGGCATCGTATTTATGCTTTGGGGTAATTTTGCTAAAAAGAAAAAAGAACTTATTGATACTAACAAGCACTTGGTTTTAGAAGCAGCGCATCCCTCACCTTTAGCCGGTGGCGCATTCTTCGGTTGCCAACATTTTTCAAAAGCCAATGATTATTTGAAAAAAAATGGCGCTAAAACCATTGATTGGGCGATACGTTGATACCCCCCTCAGTATGTCAATAGGAAATGAGTAATAAATCGTAAAAAGATGAAAATAATGTTAAAAAGCTTAGTTTGTTTTGAAGTTCAATAGAAAACGTGTAGTATGCAGTCTGAATTTAGAGCTATAAAATGAAAAATAAGAATTGGTTTATCACGGCTTCTATATTAGCCGGATTGGCTGTTGCAGCCGGAGCCTTCGGAGCGCACGGTTTAAAAAAAATCGTAGAACCGCAATATGTTGACACTTTCAAGACAGGGGCACAGTATCAATTTTACCATGCTTTAGCCATCGCTTTAGTTACTCTCATTTCTCAATTCACTGATAATATATGGATAAAAAGAGCTAATTACAGCTTTTTTTGGGGGATTTTGTTGTTTTCAGGCTCATTATATGTTTTAACGCTCGGCAAAGTTATGGGTCTCGAAGGTTTCAATTGGGCGGGTCCCATAACACCACTTGGTGGTTTGTTTTTTTTGATAGGTTGGCTGTTTTTAGCTTGGGGAGTACAAAAATCTGAATAACTAAATCATCTATTCTATATTATTTTTTCAATATATCATGCGCAGTCACTTGATTTTTATATACAATCGGTGTAGATTGCTTCGATTTTCACCCAATTCTGTAAACTAATTTTTTAACTTTTAAATTTACCTTATGATGAAACAAATGAAATGTACACTCCTCTTACTTGCAGCGACATTTTTATTGAGCCAAACTTCGTTCAGTATGGTAGAAAAAACAAGTTCTACAACTGAAACAGCCGTAAAAGTCCCGGCTAAATGGTTTAAAGATTACAACAGTAACGAGCAGATTCAGGTTTTATCACCTGAAATGGCACAAATGGATTTAGACCAATTTATGAATCTCACTCCTGCCAAATTTCAGGAAATGACCGGTCAAAAACTCAGTTGGAAAAAAAAGATACAATTGAAAGTGGCTCAAAAATTCTTGAAAAAGAAAATGTCAGGGGGGGCTGCATCCATTTCTAAAGGCTTATATGTGGTTTTGGCTATAATCGGTTTGGGCTGGTTAGCGATGGGTATCTTAGATGACTGGAATGGCAGTGATTGGATTATCGCTCTTGTTCTTTCTCTTTTGTTCTGGATTCCGGGCGTTATTTTTTCTCTAATCAAAATGAAAAAATATTATTAGAAATAACCTAACAAAAAAATCCATCTCATTATTATTTGAGATGGATTTTTTTTGCATAATAACTAATCTTGTTGGATACTATTTTTTTCACTAAAAGAGTATAATTCATCTTCAATATCCATATCCATATCCCCACGCTTTTTACGGTTGCGATACCACACGTAAGCAATTCCTCCAACTAAAATATATGGCGTAAAAAGCAAGTACATAATACCCGCATTCATACCACTGCCCTGTGAACCTCCATTCTTCAAATTGCTTTCCAGAGTCATGCGACACATCGGACATTGCCCATTGACTTTTGAAATACTTATAAATGAGAGAACAGCAACCACCGCAATGGTTTTTAAACTGAACATCAAATTTTTAAACATCTTCCTGTATATAAATGTAGATTTCATTTTATTAAATTTTATGTAAAATTAATACAAAAATAGTTACTTGACTAAAATTCACCCATTATTTATACAAGGTCTAAGCATAAGGTAAACTATAGGGCCTGAAATAGCGACATATAACCATATCCAATAGACCCAACGTGCCATTCTTCTATGTTTTTCAACCTGCGATGTAAAACCTCTGATATAAGTAAATAAAATAAAAGGGAAACTGACTGCCGCTAAAAAAACATGGGAAATCAACAATATCAAATAAAAAACTCTGATAGACCCCTCACCACAGTATTTGATTTCAGGCGTAGTAATGTGGTATACTACATACATTAATAAGAATAAAAAAGATAAGATTAATGCAGTTGTTACCATTTTTTTATGCTCTGCTATTCTTTTTTGACGAATATAATATAAACCAAAAACTAAGCACACTGCTGCGAGTGCGTTGGTTATAGAATAAACAGCCGGTAGAAAGGAAAAATCAATGCCCAAATCCAAACGCGGTATTTTTCTCATGGCTACCACCAAACCAATTACAGCAATTGAAACAACAATCGCTATCTTATTCAATTTACTTGCTAAAAGTGTATTTTCCATTTAAATCTAATGATGAATAATGATTGATAAATCAAAGGGATTTCTGCTCTTTCTTTTCGATATTTTTCTTCCTTTTGATAGGCATAATGGAGATATGCTCTACCAATAGTTTTCTATCGGCGGGTTTCCGAATATCATAAAATCGACGGATCACACCCAGCGTATCAATCAAAGAAATTGTAAAATCATCAGTCAATTTCATTTGATTGGGTAACTCCTCCCCCCCCCTCAGTATATGCCATAATTCACGATCCCGAGCGTTGAGGTTTTGCAGATAATTTCTATGAAAAATAGAATCATTTGTCAAGTCAAAAGTTAAAAACTGCAGATTATCCACTTCCTCTCTGAATTGTTCCGTTTTGACGATAGGTTTTAGAGTGCTCATGACTTCGTCACGGCTTTGCGCTGAGGCAAAAGAGACAACCAGCACCTTCCCTTTCAAACTCGAAGCAGATACCGTATCATTATTCCAACCCGATGCTATAAAGTTAGGAAATTGCCCTAAACTATTTTTTATTCCGCTATAAAATACTCTACCATTTTGAGCCCCTTTCATATTAACAATAATAGAAATAATGGGTAAACCCACTATTAAACCCACTACTACAGCAATTTGAAATTTGCGCATTTTGTTATTTCGTGGTATCTCTTGATTCATGTTAGAAAATTTTACAAATAAACAATCTACAAAAACAAAGGTTGCAAAAAAAAAGGCGGAACTTTTTGCTCCGCCTTTTTTTTTTAATTTGTCTGACTCAGTTGTATTTGCTTCGTTTCACTCATTCCAATCGGTTTGGAAGTAGGCTTAACTTGAAGCTCATTTTTCTTTTGAATGAGTTCTCTACGGGTATGCCAAGAATTGCCTTCATTAAAAAACGCTATAATTGCCCAAACCAATAATAAGCAGGGTAAAAGGACACTCATTGCCAAACCTTTGACTTCGTGTGCCATGTGCATAAAATAATACACAATAAAATAGGCTTTATAAAGACTAAAACCAATCATCACAGGATACATCAACCATTTAGGCATGTGAAATCCATCAATAATATGACCATTACCCAAAAGTGCAATTGCAACTTCAATTACAGTAATAGCAGCCAACAATCCGAGTCCTTTTTTTACAACGGCAATGCCTTCTTCGTAATTCTGCATTTTAGATGTATATTTTTATATTTGATAAATATTTTTCAATTAATAATAAGTATAAAATCTCCTAAAGAAGATAGAATACCAAGAAAACGAATACCCAAACCAAATCTACAAAGTGCCAATAAAGGCCGATTTTTTCAATCATTTCATAGTGATTGTTTCTACGGGCGTATAAACCGCTCGCAGCATTAACCATTATAATCAACAAAAATGCAACACCGGATAATACGTGGAAACCGTGGAAACCAGTAATAAAGAAAAACAACGCCCCAAAAGCAGTTGGTCCAAACTCTAATTTACCTTTATGACCATCAGCAGTCACATATTCGCGTTCTACAAATTGAAGAACCCCATCAGCATTATAAACTTTTTCACCCGTTGCATGATCCGTTTCAGCATGCATGATAAAACCTTGACCTTTTTTGAAAGCCTCGGGTTTTTCACCAGCTTTATAAGGCTCGCCATGCTCAGTCATCGTATAAGTTCCATCCTTATCATGACGACCGAAGGGGTTCCGTGTCACAGAAACATTTTCACCTTTAATTAAGGTCGTCCATTCCCATGCTTGACAACCAAGGAAAGTCGCACCGCCTAAAATGGTTAACAACATCCAGAATACAACGCCGCGCTTATTGCCACGATGTCCTTCCTGTACAGCACGAACCATTGTAACAGAACTCACAATGAGCACAAACGTCATAAAAGTTACGAAAATAAGGGGCGCATGACCCGAATAAAAAGGCACTGTCTGGAAAACGAAGTCAGGGACAGGCCAAGTAGGCATACTAAAACGCAATGTTCCGTAAGCTATCAAAAAACCGGCGAAAGTAAACGCATCGGAAAGCAAGAAGTACCACATCATCAGCTTACCATAGCTGGCTTTGAAAGGTTCTTTCCCGCCTTCCCAAAGTTCACCGTTTGATTCTGGGTCATGCCCGTGATGTAGGTCTTTATCTACTGTCAATTCTGAAGCCATTATTGTCTTATTATTTTTTGACTATGTTTAAAGTTTAATTTTCAATATATAGGGTGTTTTATTTTTGTAGTGTAAAAAACACAAGCAAATAAATCCACAAAAAATCTACAAAATGCCAATAAGTAAGGGTCAATTCAAAACGTAAAAGTCTTTTGGTAGTAGGTTTGAATTTTAAAGCAAAAGCATGTACCATCGCAACTGCTAAAACACCAATACCACCTAAAACATGTATAGCATGAAAAGCAGTAAGAACATAAATAAAACTACCGGAAGGATTGGTAGTAAGCTCTACTCCGATATTTTTAAGTTCTAACCAACCCACATATTGCAAACTTACAAAAGCAAAACCTAACAGGGCTGCTAAAATTAGTAGCAATTTATAACCAATTTCATTTCCTCTTTTAAAGGCAATATATGACCCTTGCAAAGCTAAGCTGCTCAAAACAATTGTTGCAGTATTATAAAAAAATACGTTTGGCAATTTAAATTCCAACCAATTTCCCGCAGCTTGTCTCACTATATAAGCACTTGTCCAAGCTGCAAACATCATCAAAATACTACCGCAGCCTAACCAAAGTGCGAATTTCCAAGGGTGAATTTTATTTCTTCTATTAACAATCGTCGCTTCCATTGAATCTCATTTTTTTTACCCCCTCAGTATTGACTTATTCATTAAATCTTATCAAAGAATAAACCTATTAATGCCAAAGGTAAATATGATATGGCATAAAACATCTGAGCCAAAGCTGTTTTTCTATCATTTTGCTTGAAAAAACGCCAAGCAAAAACAGCAAATATCAACGCCAAAACAGTAAGATAAACAGCAGAGAATAAACCCGTGACTCCCATATAATATGGAATCCAACTAACAGGTATTAAAAACAGAGCATAAATAAATGATTGTTTACCTGTATTTTCATCTCTTACCCCGTTCTTTGAAGGTAATAATTTGAATCCTGCTTTTTTATAATCTTCATCAGCTAACCACGCAATTGCCCAAAAATGAGGAAATTGCCAAATAAACTGTAAAGCAAAAAGTGTCAATGCTAAAGCTGTTAATTGACCGTCTTGAGCTGCTGTACACCCTATAATCATTGGTAATGCTCCCGGAAATGCACCAACCGTGACAGATATATTAGATACTCTTTTCAAAGGCGTATAAATAAACGCATAAGAAATAAGTGATATCATACCTAAGAAAGCCGTCAACGGATTAAAATACGCCAACAAGGAAACACCTACAAAACACATCAAGCCTGAAACAAATACCGCCTCAGAAGATGACATTCTACCGGCAGCTAATGGACGGTTTTCAGTCCTTTTCATCATACTGTCAAATTCTTTTTCAAGAATTTGATTCAATCCACTTGCCGCACCCGAAGTAAAAAGACCACCAAAAAAAAGAACTAATATATCCTCGAAAACAATTTTCCCATCTAATGCAATCATATAAGCCATTACGGCTGAAAAGACAACAGTCAATGATAATTTAAATTTCATCAAAATACCATAATCTCTTGTTTTTGCAATAAGCGAAGATAGAAGACTAACTTTTACAGTATTAATTAAAGACACTATAATTTTTTTTAATATTAAAGAAAATTTTAAGAAAACTGAGGGAAAATTACCTCAGTATTCCTAAATATATTTTAGTGGTCACCAGCAGATTCGCCCGGTTTCATTGGCTCAATCTGAGGAATATAATCAAGCCCATCTTTACCATAGTCATAAGCCCAACGATGAACAACAGGAAGTTTATCGCCCCAATTACCATGGCCTGGTTGTATATCGGTTGTCCATTCAAGAGCGTTTGAATTCCAAGGGTTTTTTGTTGTTACTTTTTTACCTTTCCAAATACTGTAGAAGAAGTTTACAACAAAAAGAACTTGTAGAGAAAATACAATAATTGCAGCAGTAGTGATGAATTTATTCATATCACCAAAGTCTTTGAATGCATCAAAAGTATCAAAACTATAATAACGACGCGGTACACCAGCTAAGCCCATGTAGTGCATTGGCCAAAAGATTGCATAAGCACCAATAATTGTACCCCAGAAGTGGATTTTACCCAAAGTTTCGTTCATGAAACGACCATACATTTTTGGGAACCAGTTGTATACACCCGCGAACATACCAAAGAACGCAGCAATGCCCATAACGATATGGAAGTGAGCTACAACGAAATATGTATCGTGCATTGGAATATCAATGGCTGAGTTACCCAAGAAAATACCGGTCAAACCACCTGAAATAAACATCGAAACAAAACCTATTGCAAATAACATTGCTGAAGTAAACCTAACATTTCCACCGTATAAAGTGGCTATCCAGTTAAATACCTTAACAGCAGAAGGGACAGCGATAATCAAAGTAAATACAACGAAGAAATTGGAGATGAATGGGTTAACACCAGACATAAACATGTGATGCGCCCAAACAATAAATGATAAAAATCCAATCGCTAATATAGAATAAACCATTGCGCGATAACCAAATATAGGTTTACGGGCATGTACTGATAAAACTTCAGAAGCAATACCCATCGCAGGTAAAATTATAATGTATACCTCAGGGTGACCCAAAAACCAAAACAAGTGTTGATACAAAACAGGTGTACCACCCACGTGGTCTAACGCTTTTCCACCTATAAAAATATCACTTAGGTAAAAACTTGTTCCTAAACCACGGTCAAACATCATCAGGAAAAATGCTGAAGCCAAAACAGGAAATGATAAAAGTCCTAAAACAGCAGTGACGAAGAAGGCCCACATCGTTAATGGCATACGCCACATGGTCATACCTTGTGTCCGAAGATTAAGGATTGTGGTGATATAGTTAATACCCCCTAAAAGAACCGAAACAACGAATAATACAAGACTCACAACCCACAAAGTCATACCTGCGCCAGACCCAATAGAAGCCTGAGGCAGAGCTGATAATGGCGGATAAGCCGTCCAACCACCTGAAAATGGTCCGGTACTGATGAAAAGTGAGTAAAACATAATAATGCTCGAAAAGAAGAAAAACCAATATGAGAGCATATTTAAAAAACCCGATGCCATATCTCGCGCACCCACCTGAAGTGGAATGAGCAAATTAGAGAAAGTACCCGATAAACCGGCTGTTAATACGAAAAATACGATAATAGTTCCATGCATTGTTACCAAAGCATAGTAAAACTCGGGTTCAAGTTTACCAATACCTGATTCAGCATTTACAACAATCCATTTACCGAGCAACGGTCTGAGCCATGAAAGGTCTGCCTCAGGAAAACCCAATTGTAAACGGAAAATGATAGACATACCAGCACCAATTAACGCCCAAATCATACCTGTTATCAGGAATTGCTTTGAAATCATTTTATGGTCAGTGCTGAACACATAATGCGAGATGAAGTTTGACTGATACTTGTCACCTTCATGATGATCGTGAAAACCATCATTCCAACCGGTTTCTTCAATCTTTTCAATAGGATCTTGGTACGTTAAATTAGCCATTTCTCAATTTTTTGTTTAAATCCGATTCCAAAATAGGATTTCAGTCTTAATTATTTTTTAAAAGGAATGATTTATCAACACCCCTCAGTATCAATTTGTTTTATATTTACTCTAAATATTCTAATGAATTCACTAAATAACAATCTACATGATTGATTCAAATTATTTACTTTTCGTTGCTTTTTCTAATGGCGCTTTTGTACTATCCGCAGGCGCTGACGTAACTGAAGTTTTAGGATCAGATACAGGTACTGCTGTTCCTTTATACCAAGGGTAAACGCCAGGTTCTACCTTACCTTGAATATTAGTTTCAAAAGAAGATTTTTGATTAGCGAGCCATTTTTGATATTCTTCATTCGAAACGATTTTCACGAGTTTACGCATTGAAAAGTGACCTTTGCCACAAAGTTCTGCACAAGCCAATTCGTAATTAAATACTTCCCATTTTTTGGGACCAGTTGGTTCATTAGGATCAGCAGGGACATTATATTCTGGATATTTCTTTAACTCCATGCGATATTCTTCCGTTGTCATTTTTGGCGTAAAAATGAAATAAGTCGGAAGTCCCGGAATTGCATCCATTTTCACTTGAAAATGAGGCAAGTAAAAGTTGTGTAATACGTCTTTTGCAGTGATTCGAACACGTACTTTTTTACCTTTAGGAAGAACAATTTCATCAACAATAGCATCGTCCATACTTTTAGGGTCATTATAATCAATACCTAAATTGTTTGAACCCGGTACTATATTTTTAAAATACTTGGTACCTAAAGCATTGTCGGCTCCGGGATATCTGATACTCCACAAATATTGCTCGCCGGTTGCCTCAATCTCTATTACGTCTTCACCTTCCTTAACATCACCCATAACGTCATTCCAAACAACAAGACCACCCACAACCAAACCACACATCACTACAGCCGGAATGGCAGTCCAAATAACTTCAAGTTTATTATCATGAGGCAAAAAGAGAACTTTACGACCTTTTTGAGCACGATACTTATAAGCAAACCAAAATAAAGCGATGTGTGTCAATATGAATACAATACCAGTAAAAAACAGTGTTGTATTGAAAAGTAAATATATGCTATCGCCATGTTCAGATGCCGCTTTTAATGGACCATATCCCAACATATAATTTTTGTAGTACAAAGCAGAACCTACACAAAAAACTAAGAAAGCTACCATGAAATATAAACCAAAACTGGCGTGAAAACGATTGCTCTCATCCTGCGCAGCTTCCTCACCACGTATCTTGGAGGATAACTCGCTGATCCTACCAATTTGTACTGCCACTACTACCAACAGTACTACACTCAATAAAATTATTAAAGATGTCATTTCTGATATTTTTGGCAAATTTAGAACCTATTTCTGAATTCTAACAGATGCTATCTTTTATAAATTTGTTTAGAATTTTTCTAAATATAAAAAAAATCTTGCTATCTATAAACAATATGAAGAAGGTAAAACAAAGCCCCCCCTCAGTATCAATCCAATTTTACACATGATGATGTAAAGTCTCTTCCAAATATGGATCATTGGTTGGGACAAGAGATGCTTTTTCTAATCTATTGAGTATGAAATAAACGAAAAGAGCACCAAAACCCAAAAATATACCAATTTCCAATAAACCCGGAATGCCATAGCCACCTGTCAAATCTGAATCATAGTGAAAGAAATTTTCCATATTGGTTTTATGTAAAGCATCCATAGCAGGGGTAGCAGATTCAGTAACTGCATGTGCGACATGCTCTGCACCTGCATGAGCTGCATCCGCAGCATGTTCAGCAACAGCACCGTGAGCAGCTTCAGTTGCACCGTGCGCAGCGCCTTCTGCTCCGTGATGTTCCTGTGCCACTTTGTAAGGGCCGATTTTAACCATTTGGAAAAAATCCCACCAATGTCCAAACAAAATCAATGCAGCAGAAAATCCTAAAGTTCCCCATTTCCGTTTTGTATCATTACGGATTAAAATCAAAAATGGTAACACGAAATTTAAAACAAGATTACCATAAAACAATACTGGGAATTCACCCATACGTTGACGGAAATAAATCGTTTCTTCACCAATGTTAGCATACCATATAAGCATATACTGAGAAAACCATAAATAAGTCCAAAAAATGGTGAAAGCAAAAAGAAGTTTACCTAAATCATGTAAATGTTCCTCAGTTACTTCTTGGTAATATCCTTTAGATTTTAAATATATCAAAAGCAAAATGGTTGAAGCTAATGCACTTACCCACCAACTTGCAGTAGTGTACCATGCATACATGGTTGAATACCAATGAGGATCAATTGACATTAACCAAAGCCAAATAGCAGCTGCACTTGTAAAACCGGCAATTGGAAGGAATATAGCACCAAATATCTTCATTTTTGAATACCATGGGTAACTCGGATCATTGCCAGAATCGTCTTGTTGAATAGATAAAGAACGGAATTTGGTTGCGAACCAATACCACATAAAACCAAAGCCTATAGCAAGTAAATAGAAACCAAAATTCAAAAAGCCCGATTTACCCAATAATATTTTATCTTTTACAACAGCATCATTATCCATCCAGTGATAGATATGGTGAATGCCCATTTTTCCGGCAACACCGACTATCAGAATGCCAATCAAGCCAAAGGGTAAGAACAAACTCATTGACTCCCAAATACGCTTGAACGATGTATGCCAACCCGAGTACATTGTGATAGTAGCAGCTATCGCAAAAGTTGCAGTAAAGGCAATACCAGCAAAAAATGCAGAATTATGCAATAAATTTGTCCAAAAGCGGAGATGATGACTTTCTTCGGCACCTAAAGGGTCAACAAAGTATGAAGCAATCAAACAAACTGCTCCTAAACCCATCAATCCGAACAGCACATTTTTCTGTGTTGACTCTAATGTAAACTGTTTCATATATAATAAATTATGAAATCGAGTTACCTCGTTTATTTTTAAAATATTTTATTTCAACTTGATACTATTTTATCTTCTGCGGCTATGTCCACCGGATGCTCCCCCCCCCTCAGTATGAGGAACTTCAACACCAGGCTTCTTTTCCTCTTTCATTATTGGCGCTGTTTTCTTAGCAGTCATTGCTTGATACATCGAATCTGTAATAGCCGCTTTCGGATTCAACGTATTTTTTTTATCGTTATAGTCCAACTTCTTTTCCTCAGCTTGACAAGCACGAATATAATGAATAACATCCCAACGCTCACCATAGCTGAGTTTATCAGCATAATTACCCATTACATTTTTTCCATACATAATAGCGTGATAAAGACGACCATTATTGCCATTAGCAAAGGTGTCAAGCAATAGATTAGCCGGTTGTGCAGGATATTTGCCATCTTCACGAACCAAATAACCGTTTCCTGCACATTTGTCACCATGGCAAATACCACAGTATATTTTCCATAATTCCTTACCTTTTTCCAACCCCTTTTTAGTTATCGGATAAGGATTCAGGATGATTTCCTTGTTAGCACGAGTTCGCTCTTCTTCAGTATCGGCATAATAATACGGTACATTACCATTTATTGGGGTAGAGATACTTTTACCACCGCCTTTCAACATCGCTTCAAAATCGGCACTATTTGCATGAGCTGCCAAACCAACGTAACCTCGTGGTATAGTTCCGTTAACCGGTTTACGAGGTGTACCCCAAAGTTGAGTAACAGAACGGACACTTTGGTCATTCCATGTATGAAGTGAATATTCATCAATTCTGTTGGCTTCGTAAGCAATTGAATGTGCCATATCTGGCATATATTCATGTCCGGGTTTATCCCCTTTAGCAGGTGAACAAGCTTCAAACATAAAAGCCGACGTCACTGTTAATAACAATATTAAATAAAAGCTCTTATTCATTTTATTGAAAATTTTTCAATGAATTATATCTTAAAATATACCCATTATACTGAGGGGTATCTTGTGTAACTTATTATCAATCAATTAGATACGCTTAGTATTCACTTCAGCTGCACCTGTGTTTTGAAAAAATCCTTTTAATGACTCTACTTCCGTTGAACTTGCACCGCTGACATCAAACGCTACACAGAACTTATCGTCCGTTATACGGTCGTCGAGTGTCGGATTTTTGATGCCGGGTCCCATACCACAAATAGTGTAAAAAGTCACTGTCATACCTATCGAAGCAAAAAGCACCGTCAACTCAAAAGTCACAGGAATATAAGCAGGTACTGGCCAAAAAGGCTTATTACCAAAAATGATAGGCCAGTTTTGAAATACCGCCCAAGTCATAAATCCTAATGCTGTCAAAGTTCCGGTCATGCCATAGATAAAACCTGCCTGATGCAAACGAGATTCTTCAAGACCTAAAATAGGGTCAAGACCATGCACGGGAAATGGTGAAAAAACATCCCAAATATCCAAATGCTCGCGACCTGCCTTTTTAACGGCTCTAAGTAATTCCGTTTCGTCGTTATATAAGCCGTAAAGGATTTCTTTATTATAAAATTTCATCTTATTTAAAATTAAAATCTTTCAAAAACGGTTTAACTGAAGTGCAATGACTCTATTTTAATGGTGACCGAGACCACCATGTGCATGCTCTTCTTCTTCGTCATGATGATGAGCATGATCGGCTACTGTATTATGCTTGACATATTGATCACCCATAGACTTAAGAATTGATTTAATTTCTGCAATTGCTACAACCGGAGCAATGCGAGTAAAAATCAAAAAGCAAGTAAAGAATAAACCCAATGACCCGACAAACAAACCTATTTCTACCCATGTTGGTGAATAATAACTCCAAGAAGATGGCAAATAATCACGGGCTAATGTTGTAGCGATAATTACAAAACGCTCGAACCACATACCTATATTAATGAAGATTGACATAAAGAACGTCACCCATAAATCAGTACGGAGTTTTTTGCTCCAAAATAACTGAGGAGAAACAACGTTACACAACATCATACCAAAATATGACCACCAATAAACACCAAATACTCGATTATAAAAAGCAAATTGCTCATAAATATATCCGGAATACCAAGAAATAAATAACTCTGTCAAATATGCTACACCTACAATCGATCCCGTCAAAAGAATAACTTTATTCATACTTTCGACGTGCTGAATAGTAATATAGTCTTCGAGATGTAAAATTTTTCGAACTACTAACATCAGCGTTAATACCATCGCAAAGCCTGAAAAAATTGCACCTGCAACGAAATAGGGCGGAAAAATGGTTGTATGCCAACCCGGAATGACTGAAGTAGCAAAGTCAAAAGATACTATCGTGTGAACCGATAATACAAGCGGTGTTGAAATACCCGCTAAAACAAGGGATAATGATTCCCACCGTTGCCAATGTTTTGCAGAACCCGTCCAACCAAAAGCCAAATTGCTGTATAACTTACGTCTCCAACCCGTAGCACGGTCACGAACGGTTGCGAAATCGGGAACTAAACCTGTGTACCAAAACAATAATGAGACTGTGAAGTAAGTAGAAATAGCAAATACGTCCCAAAAAAGTGGTGAATTAAAGTTGGGCCATAATGGACCTCGTGTGTTGGGATAAGGGAAAATGAAAATCGCCATCCATACACGCCCCATATGAATAATAGGAAACTGACCCGCACAAATAACGGCGAAAATAGTCATTGCTTCCGCAGCACGGTTTACACCAGTCCGCCATTTCTGACGGAATAGGAGCAAAATCGCTGAGATAAGCGTTCCCGCGTGACCAATACCAACCCACCAAACAAAGTTGGTAATGTCCCAACCCCAACCGATAGTACGATTTAGGTTCCATGAACCGATACCGTTCCATACAGTCCAAAGTACAGAGAAAAAGTAGAGTCCCAGTCCACTTACAGCGACAATGAAACCCAAAATCCACTCTTTAGACGGTGCCGCCTCCGTTGGTCGGCAAATATCCTCGGTAATTTGATGGTAGGTTTTACTACCTAAAATTAACGGTTCTCTTGTAGGAGATACTATTGCACTCATTTACTTTATTATTTATATTAAGCGTCTAATTTCTCGATTTTATTAATAACTTTTGCTGTATAGGTAACATTCGGAGCTACGTTTACCTCTTCAAGTACTACATAATTCAACTCCGACTTACGCAATTTACTCACTGTGCTTTCTTTATCATTTTTATTACCAAATGTAATAGCATCTGTAGGGCAAGCACTTTGGCAAGCGGTTTTGATATCGCCGTCTTGAATTTTACGGCTTTCACGCTTTGCAGACAATTTTCCTTCTTGGATGCGTTGAACACAGAATGAACATTTTTCAATAACCCCACGTGTACGTACTGTAACATCAGGATTTAAGACCATTCTTGTCAAGTTATCAGCGCCATAAGGCATTTCTGTGCTAAAACCGAGCGTTGAACCCATCAAATCCCGTTCATTCCAAGGGAAAATATCCGCAGTTGTATAATCTTGCCAGTTAAAACGACGCACTTTATACGGACAGTTGTTGGCACAATAACGGGTACCGATACAACGGTTATAGGTCATTTGATTCAAGCCTTCGCTGCTGTGGTTGGTCGCATTTACAGGACAGACGTTTTCACAAGGTGCATTATCACAGTGTTGACACATCATAGGTTGATAAACCGTATTAGGGTTTTCAACGTCACCATAATAGTAACGGTCAATGCGCAACCATGTCATTTCGTGATGGCGTTGTACCTCAAATTTACCTACAACAGGTACATTATTTTCAGCCATACAAGCCACAGTACAAGCACTACACCCGGTACAAGCATTCAAATCAACATGTAAAGCCCAATGTAATCCGCTTTGATATTGATCTTCGTGACCACGATAGAGGGTATAGGAATTGAGTCTTCTATGCTCTTCTCTTTCTTCTTCTAATACTTTAACTAACTCTTTGACGTCTTTAAGATTGCTTTTCCGGATAATTGTTCTTTCTACCAACGAACCTTGGAAAGCCAAAACTTTTTCGTCAGCATTAATTTGTTTGCCATTATCCAATGCAGTTACCCCCATTGTATGGTGGTGCTGAACACATGCAAACCAATCATCATGACCCGCTTTAGCACTCATTTTTACGTTAGATGCAAAATATTGAGGTAATCCAGCTGAGTTAGAAGTAATAGCCGTCTGTATATTCGTACCGACATTGTTGCACAAGCCCGCTTTTTCACGTCCGTATCCTAAGCCTATCGCCACAGTTCCTTCCATTTGTCCGAACTGGCGGACTACTACACATGTATATTTTTTACCACCTAACTCAATTTCTACTTTGTCTCCATCTTTTAAATCACTCACTGAAAGGAACTGGCTGCCATCAAATTTGATTGGAATGGATAAAACATTTCCCCAAACTGTACGTGTTACCGGATCAGGCATTTCTTGCAACCAAGGGTTGTTTGCATGCTGCCCATTTGCCATGTTTACAGTTTCGTAGAACGTAATTTCAAGCGCATCTTTGCTACTATTTGGCTGAGTAATCCCTGTAGCTGCCGCTGCTGCATCTAAATTTATTGCAAATATTTTTGTTTTATTTTCAGCTATTTCAAATACACCGTCATGCAAAGTAGCATCCCAAAAAGCAGGAAAAGTAGTGTATTCCCGTTGTTTTGGAAACATATTCGTTTGCCAAACAGTCCGTAAATAATCATACATTGGTTGCTCAGTCTGAGGTGCAGAATCAGCCCAAGTCAAAAGTGACTGTTCTGCTTGACGGGTATCAAACAAAGGAGCAATAGTCGGTTGTATTAGACTATAATGACCATCTTTAGGATTGGCATCACCCCAACTTTCTAAAAAGTGATTTGCTGGAGCTGAATATTGACAAACACTTGTTGTTTCATCAATGGTTTGATTGAAAGAGACTGCTAAGCTCGTACTTTTCAAACCCGCCGCAAATTTGTCCCCATTATGTAGCTCGAATACCGGATTGGCATTTAATATAAATACCGCATTCACTGCTTTATTATTCATTTCATTGATCAAATTCTGAACTTCAGAATCATCACCCTGACGCATCAAGTTAGCTTCAGCAAAATCTATCGTTTCATCATAATTGGTGAGCATAGCATTGATGCCGTTCACCAATATTTGTTCATTTACATTATTAGAGTTGCTGATAACTAAAGATTTTCCTTTAGCACCCACCAATTCGTTAGCAACTTTTGTGAGTGCTTTTGAAGCTTTTTCATTCACATTCGGTGCAGATACTGAGGGGGAGCCCGTGAGAGCAGCAACGGCATTGTATAGCTTGGCAATAGCAGCACCTTGCTCACTTGGCTTCACTAAAATACGATTATCGGCATTTGAACCCGTCAAAGACATATGGCTTTCCACTTGTATATGGCGGCTCATTTCAGGCTTTTCAAGTTCTACTTTACGTTTTTTAGCGTATTGGGCCGCGAACTCCACCGGAGAAATCCATGAACCTAAGAAATCAGCTCCGAAACTAACAATAACATCCGCCTCGTCAAATCGATAATTAGGTATCGCTTTAATTCCAAAATTGATTTCATTGGCTTTCAATATAGCCGCTGATGAAACCGGGTCATAAACAATAACTTTTGTATTCGGATATTTTTTCTGAAAATCAGCAATAGCCGATTTTGTAGTCGGGCTCATAATTGTATGAGAAACAATACGGACTTGAGAAGTAGCATCCAATTTACCTTTGACGGCTTGATCCAATGCAGACCATGTCATTTTATTAACTTGACCTTCTTTTACGGCACCCGGAAACTGAATACGGTGCGTATCATATAAGCTTAAAACAGCAGCCTGAGATCTCGCACTTGTACCTCCTTTTGTAACCTTTGAAAGTCCATTTCCTTCAATTTTGATAGGACGACCTTCTTTGGTTTTTACCAAAATCGAAACATAATCACTACCGTTGACATAAGAAGATGCATAATAGTTAGCAACACCGGGAACTATCGAATCTGGTTTAACAACATAAGGGATAGCCCGTTTTACCGGAATCTCGCAACTCGCAGCAATTGTAGCGGCGCCTACACCAAAGCCCAGATACTTCAAAAAATCCCGACGATTTGTATTAAAACCATCATTTTCGCTTTGAAGAGCTTCATTAATATTAGACGGAAACTCTTGTTTCGCTTGTTCAACAAAGGCTTTATCGTTTGTTAAATCTTCAACGCCAATCCAAATTTCTTGGTTATTGAATTCCATATTATAGAGATTGATTATTTCTTGTTATTATTGATTCAAATTAATAGTGGCATTTCTGACATTCCAAACCACCAATATCTTCTACCGTTACTTTCTCACGTTTGCCTTTTTTCATTTCTTCGTGGTACCGTTCATAAGATTTGTAGTAATCATTATCGGCAAATTTCACTTCTGTCTCACGGTGACAGTTGATACACCAGCCCATACTGAGGGGGGCGTATTGTTTCATAACTTCCATTTTCTCAACTGGACCATGACATTTCTGACATTCTACTTTCCCTACAGCCACGTGCTGAGCGTGGTTAAAATAAACGTGATCTGGCAAATTATGCAAACGCTTCCATTCAATTGGGCCTTGAACTTTACTTTTATATTCTGTTTTTAAAGACGAAGCGATATTTTGCCACTGCTCTTCAACGTGAGCCACTTCATCGGAAGTTACTTTTTCATTGCCTTTTTCTTCACGGTATTTTTCACCAATCCATTTTTTGAAAATAGCTGACACTTCTTCTTCTTTCAAGTTATCGTAGTTTTCAATATACTTATCTGTGGTAGGGTCCCAACCGGCTGATACATATATTTTTGTCAATTCAGCCGTTTTAAATTGAGAACCAACTTTAATAGCTTTATGACAATTCATACAAGTATTAGTAGCCGGAATAACGGATTGCTTCGAACGGCGAGCACCATCATGACAATATTGACAATCAATTTTATTCAAACCGGCATGCGTCGCGTGTGAAAATTTAATGGGTTGTTCAGGAGAATAATTCTGAGTACGACCCAAAGAAACTGCATTAGTAACTGTCGTGTAACCACCCAAAACTATCAATGCAAATACAACGAAACCTACAACACCTTTACTTGTCAATACATCTACCCAAGTTTTTTCGACAAAAGACCGACCTTCTCTTTCCGCTGAAGTCCGATTGAGGTTATTAATGATGCGGGCTAATAAAAGAGATAAACCGGCAAGAATAAAAAAAGCAACACCATATAATAAGGAGTTATCTTCTTCAGGAGCAGAAGTGGTGGCGGTACTTGTACCGGTTGTTTTTTTAGGACCCAGTGCACCAGTGTAAACCCCATCAACAAATGCTAAAATATTGTCAATATCGGCATCTTTCAAATTTGGAAAAGCCGTCATTTGTGATTTACCGTATTGATTGTACAAATTGACAGCATAAGCATCTCCAGAAGCGATAATAGCTTGTGAGTTGCGAATCCATGAATACAATTTCGCTTTACTCTCCCAGCGCGTTTCCACTCCTCCCAATGCTGGTCCCGTCAACTTCTCTTTCATATTCTTATTATGACAAGTTGCACAGTTGTTTGTAAAAAGTGTTTTACCTAGATTGACATCAGCTGCCAATAACTGAAAGGTAAACAGTGTACATAAAATGAAAGGTAACAGCCTGATTCTCAATAACTTAGACCTCATCTCGTATAGAGTTTAAATTTTATAATTCTTAAAGATATACATCAAAAAAACAATGTGTCATTTTTTAGTCACGCAAAAATACAATTAGAGAGTATTTTTCCAAATAGTTAAGGAAGTGTTAAAACTATTTAGAGAAATTCTAAATAAAATTCTTTGTAATTATTCCCACTCAAAGTTTGTCAAGTAGAGTAAAACAACTTTTTGAAAATTCAAAAAATGAATCACTCCAATAAAATATGACACAAAAGTTACTTTTAACGGAGCGCAAATATAGAAATCTATATACGTTCAACAAATAAAAGTTCGTCATTTTTAATGAAAAGTTTTCAACATTTACATTTAACCTCATTATTTTCAGAACTTCTGGCTAAATAGGCACTTTTGGCAGATAAAAATTTCGCATGAATTGAAATAATGTATTGAGGGGTACCTTCATTAAATGAATGATACCCCTCAATTATTAAAAAAAATTCCATCAGATGTGAAATGATTGACCTTATATCGCTACTATCGCTTTTATGTGCGGATGCGGATTATAATTTTCCAAAGTAAAATCTTCAAAATTAAACTCAAATATACTTTTTACTTTAGGATTTATTTTCATCGTCGGCAAAGGACGCAATTCACGGCTCAACTGCAATTTTGCCTGCTCTACATGGTTACTATAAAGGTGTAAATCTCCAAACGTATGCACAAAGTCACCCAACTCTAAATGACATACCTGCGCCACCATCATTGTCAAAAGCGCATAAGAGGCAATGTTAAAAGGCACTCCCAAAAATGAATCCGCCGAACGCTGATACAGTTGACAACTCAATTTACCTTCCGCCACATAAAATTGAAACAAACAATGACAAGGCGACAAAGCCATTTTAGGTAAATCTACCGGATTCCAAGCCGACACCACCAAACGACGTGAATCAGGATTGCGTTTGATTTCATTAATCAACCAAGTGATTTGGTCAACTGTTTCGCCATTTGCCCCTTCCCAACTGCGCCATTGTTTGCCATATACGGGGCCCAGCTCCCCCTCAGTATTTGCCCACTCATCCCATATCGAAACACCATTTTTTTTCAAAAAAGCCACATTTGTCTCCCCTTTCAAAAACCACAAAAGTTCATAGATGATAGATTTTAAATGCAACTTTTTGGTCGTCACCAAAGGAAAACCCTCTGCCAAATTAAATCTGGTTTGATAGCCAAACACTGCTATCGTCCCCGTTCCCGTCCTATCTGATTTCTCCGTACCGTTGTCAAGGATGTGTTGTAATAAATCGTGGTATTGTTTCATTTAAAATTCAAATGTGTTTTTTATCCAATTTAAAAATGGTTGCACCGCCTCAGCATGAGCATTCAAGGACTTAGTTTTCATCGCAGTACCAAAAGGCAATCCAGGCGACTCTTGCCAAGCCAGCCAACTATAAATAACGGCTTTTTGCTTTTTCACTTCAGTAAATCGACAATTCTTTTTTAATAATAATTCATCAACTTTGCCTTTTGCCTCATTCAAAACCCAATCATCTTGCTCTATCAAATTCTCTATAAAATGTTCCAAATAACCATTATCGGCATTATTAGGCATAATCCAAATCCCAATTTTGATACCTTCTTGCTCTAATATCAAACCTTCATTTGATAATAACTGTTTAGAAATATCAATTTTCAATTTATCTGATAATGCAGAAAGTATGAATTTAAG
>JANPGW010000151.1:0-2200 GCA_031424115.1 Saprospiraceae bacterium
TTGTTTTACTAAAAAAAGGGGTGCAGGATGCGGCGGCAAATACCCTTGCGTAACGGATAAAGACGCCAATAAAGGCAAGCCCACGTACACTGCCGAAAGGTTGTACCGATGCGCCACCGTTATCGCCAAAGGCACAATGAGCATAAAACCAACCGAATAAAACAAGGGTAATCCAACAATAAAGCCCGTAATCATAAACGCCCATCGGATGTGCTTAACCCCCACCCACTCTATCATTTTAGAAGAAATCTGTTGCGCTGCACCGCTTACGGCGATCAATTTCCCGAGCATTGCTCCCAAAGCAATAATGCCCACAATTGACCCTAATGTGCTACCAACACCATTTTGAACGGCTTTCATCAATGCCTCAGGCTTCATTCCCAACGCCAAACCAATGCCCATTGAGACGATTAAAAACGCTAAAAAGGTATGTATTCTGACATACGAAATCAGGAATACCAACAGTAAAATGCCTGTAACAGTGATAAAAATTGCCATTAAAACCTTATTTTACTATTTAATCTCAAATGTATATTTCCCCGAAACCAACTGCATTTTATAAGCATTATCGTTTGAAACGGGTACTAATTTTTGATTTTAAAGGATATTTTGACCACTTTTAATGGAAAGCCTTAAAGTAGCTGTTGAATTAGGTGGAATCGTCACTTGATACATGATTTTACCATTTTCTTTTTTCCAAGCGGATTCAATTAAGCCCGTTGGTGCATTAAAACTGGCTTGAAATTCATTCAAGCCTTCCACAAAATGCGGCTCAAGCAGTATATTTTTAAAACCGACATTTTGAGTATCTGGCTTGATGCCCGCCAAGGCTTTATACATCCACGCTCCCACTTCACCAAACATGATGTGATTCAAAGAAATATCAGATTTGGCATCAATGGGCCAATTTTCGTATAAAGTCGTCGCCCCGTTTACTATCCACCAACCCCACGATGGGAACGTTTCTTGAACCGCCACTTTATACGCTAAATCCGCATATCCGTTTTCACTCAAAGCATTTAAAACGGCTTTTGTGCCCAATAAACCAACATCCAAATGGCTATCATCAGCCTCTACCCTCTTTGCCAGATTAGCGGCAACGATGCTTTTCATGTCAGCGGGCACCAACTCCCATTGCAGCGGAACGCTTAATTCCGTCTGTAATCCCATGCCGTAAATCCCTTTTGTTTTATCCAAATATTTGGCATTAAAAGCCGTCTTAATTTTATCCGCTAATTGAGAATATTTTTCAAAATCGGCTGTTTTGCCCAATAATTGCGCTGTTTTAGCTAAAATAGTCGCATCCACAAAATAGTAAGCCGATGAGGTAAACTCCACGGGCGTTTGCGATTTTACGGGCACCCAGTCACCCAAACCCCAAAATGTCAATCCCTCTGGTGCAAGGGTAGTTATGTGATCAACGTAGCGTTTTATATTCTCATAATTATCCATCAACGGCTTTTTATCGCCATAAAACAAGTACAAATTCCACGGAATAATGGCAATCGTACTCGTCCAATCGGGTCCATTTGCCCATTCGTAACCCCACCCACTTGTGGGAATAATGGCGGGCAAAACACCGTTGGATTGCTGCTCGTCGCGGTGGTCAGCGAGCCATTTTTCGTAAATTGTAAAACCATCAAAATTATACAAACCCGTTTCGCTGGCAATGTGCGCATCGCCCGTCCAACCATTTTTCTCCCGCTGCGGGCAGTCCGTTGGGTAGCCAAAAAGGTTGGATAAATAGGAATTATTCGCCGCTGCCCATATTTTATTCAAAGTTGGATTTGATGAACTAATATGCCCAATCGGTGGCACATCACTGTGCATGAAATAACCTTTTAGGCTCTCTTTAGTCAACTCAATCGGTTGGTCGCTCGTCACTTCCACGTATTGAAAACCCTTGTAATTGAACTTCGGCGTGAACGTCTCCTCCCCTTTTCCGCTTAAAATAAAAATATCGGTTTGAAAAGGGTCACTATCATCTTTGGGACGATAATGAACATCAATATTGGACATATCGGTATGCCCGTTGTCATAAATTCTCTCCGTATGTCTAAGTTTAATAACCGTCCCCGCCGCACCTTTTACCGTGATTTTACTGACGCCCGCAATATTTCTCCCGAGGTCAAAAACGTAGTTTTTATCGCTGAATCGTTGCATTTTTTTACTTAAAACTTCCTCCACATCTCTAATCGGG
>JANPGW010000152.1:0-2429 GCA_031424115.1 Saprospiraceae bacterium
CCCCTCAGTATAACACCATTTTTCGGGTTTTTTAAAAAATACAAAAGACGATAGAACTTAATAACTCATATTTTAAATCAATTTAATTTTTAATTAAACAATGTAGAATGATGAAAAACAAATATCTCTTAGTTTGGGTTGTTCTGATTTTTTCAGTGCAATTAGCCTTAGCCCAACGAACCGTCACAGGTACAGTTGTGAGCGAAGGTAAAAACGAGCCGCTTATTGGTGCTTCTGTTGTTGTCAATGGTACAACTAATGGGGCTATTACAGATACAGACGGCAAGTTTTCCCTCTCTGTTCCACAAGATGCTACAACATTGACAGCCTCTTTTGTAGGTTACACAACAAAAGATTTTGCACTGAATGGAGCAAATAATGTGGTTATTTCTCTCACAGAAGGCAGTGCTTTACAAGAGCTTGTGGTAGTCGGTTATACCACTCAAAGGAAAGAAGATTTGACTGGCGCGGTGGCTGTAGTGGAGTTAAATCCGATTAAAAACAATAGTTCAGGCAATGCTATGCAGGCTTTACAAGGGCGTGTTGCAGGTTTGTACATCGAAAAAGACGGCTCGCCAAATGGTAGTAATTCACGTATTTTAATTCGTGGAGCGAATACTTTGGGCAATAATGACCCTCTTTATGTCATTGATGGCATTCCAACAACACGACCTGAAGTGTTCCAAAATATGAATCCTGCAAACATCGAATCTATTCAAGTTTTGAAAGATGCTTCGGCAGAATCTATTTATGGCGCACGTGCCTCAAATGGCGTTATTATAGTCACTACTAAAAACGGTGGAGACACAGGCGGTAAAATTGCCTTCCAGTTTAATAGCAGTATTTCAGCCCAATCTGAAAAATCAATGCGTTTCAAAATGTTGAATGCTGTTGATAGAGGTAGAGCATTATGGCAAGCCTCTGTGAATGATAAACAAGATCCGGCGGGGGGTTATGGTGATATTTATGAGTTCAATTGGAATAAAGATTTTAATAATCCAGTTTTGACCAGCGTCACTGTTAAACCCTTTGTGGGCGGTGACCCTAATACGCCTGTTGGCGATACAGATTGGCAAGATGTGATGTATAAAACAGGTATTGTTACAAAAAATGATTTTACGGCTTCTTACGGCACTAATAAATCATCGGTTGAGATAAATCTGGGGCAGCTTAAAAATACAGGTATGTTGCGCTTTACAGGTTATGACCGTTTGAGCGGTAGTATTAGTGCCATGACTCGCGCTTTTAATGATAAAGCGAGATTCGGTGTCAATTTACGGATTGCGAATTCAAACGAAACATTAACAGCAAGGGATTTAGGCGGTGCCTCAACATCGTTTTTAGCGGTTACTTTGGCACCCACTATTCCTGTTTATCAAAAAGATGGTGTCACTTATGCGGGTGCTTCGGGCGCAGGTTATTCGGATAGAAACAACCCTTTGCACATGCAAGACATTGCCAAATGGAATAATGCAAATCGTTTGAGTACATTCGGAAATGTTTTTCTTGAAATTCAACCAATTAAAAATTTGTTTTTTAAATCAAATCTTGGGGCTGATAATGCCACTTTTTTAAATAAAATTATCTCTCCACGATTTTCAGAAGGCGCATTTAATAGAACTACAAACAGCTTGACTTTAGACCAAAATCATTATTTGAGCCTTACTTGGTCTAATACGTTGCGTTACAATTTGGATTTGAATGATGACAATCATTTTAAATTTTTAGTTGGTACAGAGTATATTAAAACTGATGTGGATTTTCAAAGCACTAAAAAAGAAGGCTTTGCTATTCAAACCGAAGATTATTTTACGTTGAGTGCTGGTACAGGCAATACAACCGTTTCGGGCGGCTCCACGGGGAATCGTTTATTGTCGCAGTTCGGACGGGTGGATTATAATTTTTCAGATAAATATTTAGCGGCAGTCACTGTTCGTCGGGATGGTTCATCTCGATTTGGTTCAGATAATCAATACGGTATTTTCCCTGCGGCATCCATTGGCTGGCGTCTTGATAAAGAAGGTTTTATGGCAAGCCAAAAACTTTTCTCTGAATTAAAAGTGCGTGTCGGTGTGGGTCGAGTTGGTAATCAACAAATCGGGGATTTATCTCGTTTCGGCTTGTTTGATACCCGTTATGGTACAACTCTTGCGCAAGTTTCAGGTGGTTTTTTTGAACAATACTATAACATTGGAACAGCTTATTCTTTATCAGGCGCTAATACAGGCACGTTACCTTCGGGCTTCGTTCAAACCCAAGCGGCAAACCCTGCGCTTAAATGGGAAACGACCGATGAAACAAACGCTGGTCTTGATTTCGCCTTTTTGAATAATAAATTTTTCGGCTCATTCGATTATTTCACTCGCAAAACAACCGGTATCTTGATTACGCCACCAGTTGCATCAGCTTTAGGTGAAGGTCAAACAAAA
>JANPGW010000153.1:0-18319 GCA_031424115.1 Saprospiraceae bacterium
ATAGCAAAGAAAGACCTAATAAACCCAGTAATGCCAAACCAATATATAAAGCACTGCGGGTACGGTTTTCAAGAGTCAACCGCTGTTGTAATTCTGCAATTTCCAACTGTTTGATTTTTTGATTTTGGAGTTCTTGTTGCCTTTCTGACTCTGCTTTCAGGCGGTCAGCTTCTGCTTTTTTGCTTTGAGATTCTACCTTCAATTGTTCATTTTGGAGTTTTTGTTGAAGGCTGATGTTTTGTAACCTTTGGTTTTCGAGTAGTTTTTGCAACGTTATTTTTTTCAAATCCTCCGAGTATTTGGCGTATTGTACTTTCTCCAGTTCTGAAATCATGAATTTATCCAAAAAGTTGGAAGTATCAGCTTCTATCAAAGCCGCATTATTACTTGTTTTAGGTAAACTATCAGGCGTTTGCGCCAAAAGAGTTGCTGTTGTGGCGATTGAAACCACCACAACAGCCAAGAAGAATCTAATATTTTTACACATATTACATATTTTTATTGTCTTTTTGGTTTTAGTCCCCCCCCCTCAGTATCCTAATCCACTTTTTCGGCGTTGGGGAAATATTTGTAGCGCAATTTTAAAAAGGCTTCTTTGTTAAGATTTTTATAAGTTTCCAATATAGATTTTGTAAATGGCTTTCCAGAAGTATCATTCCCAAATTCAGATTGAGAAACTTTAAGAGCTTTTTCATACCATATTAGAGCGTCTTCCGGTTTATTTTGGTCTAATTGCAGATAAAACATTTCTGTATAAGGTTCAATTCGGTAATGATATTCATCGGCATTAATTTTCTGAATAAGATTGGGGAAAGTATATAATCTATTCCCTAACCTAATATTTTTTTTAAAAATAATTGACATACCACCTGTTAACTTTAAATGCCCTTTGGCAGGGGAATCAAGAATGGGAAAATTCATAGCTTGAATAAGGTATTTTTCAGCTTCATTGTAATTTTTCAATGCTCGATGTGTTACACCAACAGCACTTAGAAGTTGACTATATTGCAAAGTCAAAAAAGGCTTATTCTCTTCCGATTCTGTCTTGATAGCTTCTTCTGCAATCATTAAAGCTTGTTGTACAAAATCAAGTGCATAAGTTAAATAAAGTTCATCTTCAGCTCTCATAAATACTTCATACATAGAAAGACAAGCCAGCCAGTATGTGAAAAAAGAGCCATTAATTTTGACCTTTTGCTTGATTTTACTCAAATACTCATCTGCTTCACCAGCGTTTCCAGATGCTTTATTGAGATGATGCAGTAATTGGTAGTAATTCAGCATTTGGGAAAACCTTGCCTTATTTGGATTATATTCAAACATCGTTTTAGAAGAATAATTTTTTAAATCTATTTTTGCTAACTCTTCATCTGACATTTCTATAAGATTAAGAAGTTTTTTGTAATTTTTAATTGCTTCTGGATAAAATCGTATAAAAGCACTATCAATAGGCTCATCAGTGGCAGTGCTCATTTCGCCCATATATAATTGCCCCAACATATTATATGCGGCACGCATATTAGAATCCAATGCAACAGCCTTTTCTAAATTTTCAATAGCTTTAGGATGGGGAGCAAGGAGATTGTTTTTATCTTTGAAGGTCATTGTGGAATAAGTATAACCTAAGTTAAAATAAGCCCATGCTTGGTTCGGCAATAATTTTACGACTTTTTCTTGATAGTATATGGCTGAATCTAACATTTTTATACTGCGATAACTGGTGGAAAGTAATACGTAAGTTGATACCATATTAGGCTCTAATTCGAGTCCCTTTTTCAGATATTCATTTTCAATAGAACGGCTATCATTGATGATTTTTAACTGTTCATCAATAATTTGTGTACGTGCTAATTGTAATCGCTTGTTAGCACTGAGAATAGCAATTCTCGCTTGTAAGTTTTTATAACTGTAATGATTTGAACCAAATATATTAATGGTTTCTTCTAAATTATGTATAGCATTGAGAATTTTTTCATTCCTTATTACCCCTCCACCTCCTTTTTCTCTTACATTACGCATAATAGTCAACTCCAACTCCATCAACCCCACCGCCATATTCCGCTTTACCATCTGCATCAAATTATCAGGCAAATGATACTTTTCTAATTTCCGATAATGAATCAAAGCACAATCCAAAGAATCATCGTGGGGCGCAATGCGCTTTTCTTTCAAGGCTTTGGCGAATTTTTTATAGGTTTCGACAATAGTCGTATCGAGTTTTGCCAATTCATCTAAACTCTTTTTATCATCACCCCTCGTATTCACCTCTGTCATAAGTGCAAAGTTCTTTTGCTCCAATTCCGCAATTTTTTCCAACCCCTCAGTATTGGCAAAGGATAACACTTGTTGACTATTGCCTATCACAACGGGCGTTTGCACATTTGGATTGGCTTGTTTTGCAACATTGGTTTTCAAATAATTATCTAATTCGCCCAATGCAATTTTTTTATCGCCGTTGGCATCGGCACGTCCAATTAGTCCATTGACCAACTGATAAGAGAACAAACCACGACCACCGCCCCATTGCTTGCCTTCCAATGAAAATTCATCGGATTTGCAAGAGAGAATTTTGGTAATACCCGCCCAATTTTCATTCAAAGCCGTTTGGGTTTTTGAAATGCCTTCTTTACCGCCAATCAAACCGCCCGAATGACAGGCATCGGCAATGAAAACGACCTCAATTTGCTTTTTGGCTAAATCGCCCAACCAGTCTTTTAATTCAAATAATTGGATGAATTCACTTCCTTGAAAGTAGTTCTTTTTAAAGGAATTATAGAGTAACAACAACGAATTGTCAGAAGAAATCTGCGCTTCTAAGTCGCCATGACCACCAAAATAGAAGTAAAAACGGTCATTGGGTTTGAGTTGGGAAGTGAGGTTATACATGCCATCCAAGACATTGAGTCGAGTAGCATTTTCATTTAAAATCAATTTGATATTGTTGTCAGGCACGCGCTGCGTTTTTAAAAACTCAGCGAATGCCACAGCATCACGGTCGGCAAATTGCAGGGGCGTGATTTCTTTGTATTGCGATAAGCCGATGACTAAGGCGTAGGTGGTTTGAGCGGGTATTTCTGTGGAGAGTATCCAACAAAAGAAGACCATGAATTGTACAAGGCTTTTGTTTGTGAGGCGTTTCATGATGATAATTTTTTATTAGAAAAAAGGGTTTAAACAAAATAAAATCTAACAACTGAACAGCTCAATGTTGAGGCATCTTTAAATTAGTACCCCTCAATATGGGACTATTCAAAGCATTAAAATAGTAAAATTTTCAGTAAAAACAAAATAAAAAATAATATCTCCAACCGATTGAAGCTAAAAAAAAGCGGTACAATGGAAGAAAATCAATCTTTAAATTCTGCTATAAAAGAGAAGAAGAAGAAACCCGGCCGTACTGCGGATACTCTGTCTCGCATGACGATGACAACCCAAATCATATTGAGTTACAGGCAGACTGCAAAACGGGTTTGATGGTATATATCAACTCAATTATGACTTCCATTATGGCTTTTTTTGGGTACATAAATTTGCCAATAGCCTAAATTTTTATACCCACTGTTGTGTTATGGGTCAGTTTAGGTAGCTTTTGCAGCATCCCGCACATAACTATACAAAGTCGGTTTAGAAATGCCCATCATCTCACAAATCTTTTTCACCGTCTGTTTCCGTTCATTGTAGAGGTCAATCACCACTTGTTTTTTGTCATCGTTGAGGGTTTTAGGTCTGCCACCTAATCTGCCTCTGGCACGGGCAGCCGAAAGCCCCGCTTGGGTACGTTCCAAAATCAAATTGCGTTCAAACTCTGCCAGTGCACCAAAGACGTGAAAAACGAGTTTGCCCGTTGCGGTGGAGGTATCAATGGATTCTTGCAGGCTCTTCAAAGCGACCCCCTCAGTATCCAAGTAATTCATCCAATCAATGAGGTCTTTGAGTGAACGTCCCAACCTATCCAATCGCCACACCACCAAAGTATCACCTTTACGGAGTATCTCTTTGATTTTAGTCAGTCCGGGTCTTTGCGAAACAGTACCACTGATAGTATCGGTGAATATTTTTTCGCACCCCGCTTTTTCGAGAGCGTCTTTTGCCCCGAGTGCTCGGGGGGATTTTGGTCAAAGGTGGAAACCCGCGCGTAGCCTATAAGCATAATGGTCAAAAGTTAAGAAACTTAAATAATAGCGAAGATACTTAACGTTGATTATTTAACATCGTTTTTTAACCTTTATTTTGGCTAAAAAGGGTGAAAAAAGGGTAAAAAAAGGAGGTGGGGGAAGAGTAAAGAAAACGACCGTTTTATTGACTACTGTAAGGGCTATATCCTGACAATTTTACTCCATATTTTCAGCTGAGTCATTCTGCAATTTGTAACGTAGTTCGTCCAATAATTTTTTATTCCAATCAAGAGGGGAGAAGAAGTGTTCCCCGAACTCTCGATGACAGTCAATCCCCTCATCGAAAAAACAATAGAATTTACGGCCGTTCATTTGAAAATTGACCAACCAACTTTCTTTTGTAAATTGGATATTAGAAGCCCCAGCATCAATCAAAGTTAAGGCCAGTTCAGTTCTAAATTTGTCATATTCACTTTCCATTGTAACTTTCAAAAGTTTAAGTAATACCATCGAATAAAAACTGTTTCATGCGCAGCGTATTTAAAGCAATATTTTTAAGAGAACTAAAAGAAAAAATACTGTCGAGAAGTATAGCGCTCCCGACAACGTTCCCAACTGAAAAAGCCCCATACAAGGCATGGAAGAATGCTTTGTATAAAAAAGAATGGGTCATCTATGGCAAGCGCCCTTTCGGAGGCCTTCATCAAGTGATTGAGTATTTTGGGCGTTATACGCATATTTTATATGATGAACGTGCGCGTGGAAAATCCAAAAGGTCTGAAGATTACTCTTTTAATGCTTGTCGGCGAGACCTGAGTGCAGTAATGAAAGTGAGACAAGTTGAAAAACCAATATTGGTTGGCTGGTCTTATGGTGCTATCCTCGCTGTTCATTGGGTACATGATAATCCTGGCTGTGTAGCAGGTATAGTAGCAATTGACAGTGCTGTACCTTACGGTTTAACGGGAGATATAGCCAAAGCGAGAATTTATAAATTGTTTAATAAAATTAAGTGGGTTTTACCGTTGGCTTCTCTTTTTGGTTTAGCAGCAAGGATGAGTGCAAAACAGCACGCTGAAATTAATATTGAAATCAACGAAATTTCAGCAAATTTAGAACCTGTTTTGTTGAATATGAAAATCCCTGTCAGGTATGTTTTAGCCACTGAAGTAAGTCGTGGAGGCGAAGAGCAAGAGTTTAAAGCCATGCGAGAAAGCCTTGACCCATTAATTATCAAAAACCCCTATCTAAAAATATATGCAAAAGTAGCAAGTAACCACGAAAAGATTCTTTCCAAAGATTTTAAAACAATTGCACATTCAATCAGTGCATTAGCAGAAGAAATTAAACAGGATTTGAAGTTATGAGTTTTTACTAAACTTGTGAAAACAAAACAGGTACACATAACATTGACAAATTAAATTCATGGCGCATAAAAAATAAAATAATGCTCAATTCAAAATCAATTGGCGATAAAATCGCCGCCGCCCGAAAGAAAATTAATCTTTCACAAGCAGAACTTGCTCTGCAAGTATCTATCAGTGCTCAAGCAGTGGGTAAGTGGGAACGTGGGGAATCCATGCCAGACATTATGACTTTAAACCGTCTTGCTGAAATTTTCGGTGTTGACCTTAACTATTTCTCTGACAGTTCTCAAACCATAGAAAAAGAAATTGTAACCAAAGAGAGTAAGGGCGGTGATGGTATATTTTCCAAACTTATGGATAATATGGGGCTGAATTGGGATATGTCTGGCGAAAACTATGTTGAAGCAGATTTTTCAGGTATTAAAAACATAAAAGATAAATTAGGCGGTTCCAGCTTTAAAAAATGTAAACTAATCGAGGCAGATTTATCAGATATAACATTCAAAGGGAACAGTGTTATAGATTGTGATTTTTTCAATGCTGACTTAAGAAATAGCAAATTTCATGGTTCAGAAATTAAAGCCAATTCATTTGTTAATGCTTCTTTTATAGATGCAGTAATAGAAGGAAGTCAAATAAAGAACTGTGATTTTTCTAATGCTAATTTATCAGGGATAGAAGTTTCAACATCAGAGTTTCGAAATAACAAGATTGAAAACACAAATTGGCTGCAAGCTTCTTTTAAAGGCACTCAATTTACAGAGATTATTTTTAGTGGGTTATTGGAAGGATGTTCATTTACAAGCTGTGCATTTTCCAAAGCAACATCTAAAAATTCAACAATCAAAAATAGTTTCTTTAAGTATAGTGATTTAAAACGTGTTGAGTTTATCGACTGCAATGCAGATAAATTAACCTATGCGTTTTAGGGACCCCTCAGTATTTCGCCTACGAATGAAACTTCAAGCCATCCAAAGCCTTATTCACTTTTTTGGTATCACCATAAACGATAATACCGACTAAATTTTGGGTTTCATCGGTACATTTTGCAATTTCAATAAGGTTTTCTTCTTCATTTTTCGTCGCAAATAAAGGATCGGTATAAATGCCAATGTGCAAGGCTCTTTCTTTTGCTCTATTAAAAGCCCTTGTGATTTCAGCGTCTGTTTCTGCCTTAAAAATCAAAATGGGGTGCTTGATAAACGGCAAATATTGAGCGTTTGAAGCATTAATAAAGGGTTTTCCGTGTGTTTCAGGAAATTCTATGGCAACAGAACTCGCTAAAAACGCAGCGACATTCAGCTTTTGCCAACTTTGTAAGTCATTTTTTAGAACAATGGCTATTTTGTTATCGTAACTCATATTTTTTTTTATTTTAAAATTAATTCCATTTGAATATTGCACCGTTGATAAGGCGATTCAATGCCGACTATTTTTTTAAAACCTAATTTTTGATAGAGATTTATGGCAGGTTTCAAAATGGTATTACTTTCCAAATAAAGGCTCGATGCCCCCAATAATTTTGCCTTGTCAATAACGGCTTGTCCCAGTAATCCACCTAAATTTTTTCGTTGAGCCTTTGGCGAAACTGCCATTTTCGCTAACTCGTAAGGGTATTTGCTCTCCTTCATTTTTATCAAAGCACAAACACCCAATGGTTCATTTTTGTAAAGTGCGACAAAAATATGCCCACCATTTTTTAGGATATAGTCGTCGGGATTATCCAATGCCTTATAATCCGCTTCTTCCATTTTGAAATAGGTTGATATCCATTCGACATTTAATGTGCGAAATACGTCTTTGTAGCTTTTGTTATAATCAATAATTTTGACATCCTCAGACTCACGTAGTTTTTTTTGTTCTTTAACCCGCTGAAACAGGCTTTTTTCAGCCAAAATATATTCCCATTCTTCTATGGCTTTCCACAAATCAGCATTTGTTTCTGCCAGTGCGCCTTCAATCGCAACATTGACATCTTTGTATTGCTCTTCAATTTTTCGGGTCATTTCTCTCCCCTTTTCAGTCAATGAAATAACGTTTTTACGTTTATCCGCATCATCTTTATTTTCAATGATAATACCTTTTTTAGCCATTTCCCTTACAATTTTGCTGACAGAGGGTTGTGAATGACCAATTTCGGTGGCAATTGTAGATATAGCTTTCTCCTGCCCTTGTGAAAGGACATAAAAAACGGGAAACCATTTTGGTTGCAAATCAATAGCATATAGTTTATACACTTGAAATGCTTCGTCTGCAATATGCTCACTCAATCTGCGAAGGCGGCTTCCCAAAGCGATTTTTCCGATTTGATTGTAAATATCCATAAATCAATTATATAATCAGTTATGTAATTAATTATGCAAAAGTATAGCTAATTTTAAAATGGCAAAATTTTTTATCATTAAAATTTTATACTACCCCTCAGTATTTGCACTTTTAACGCCCAAACGCTTGACTATCTGTTTGATAATCAAGCGTTTGGGCGTTTTAGACCCCTCAGTATTTGACACAATTTACCTTACAAATTGTAAATAATTTTCAAACCTTCTTTCAATGTCGCGGGTTTGCGACCGAGTAGCTGTTCTAAATCCGTCGTCACGGCATCTTCTTGTCCGTTCGCAACGTCCGCCATGAAGCCGACAATGCGTTGAATCACAAAATCGGGCAAACCTTTGGCTTTCAGATTCTCCTCGAATGTAGATTTTTCAATCTGCGTATAGTGTATGTCTTTACCCGATAGTTCGGTTAGGGCAGTCGCAACGTCGTGGAAAGAATACAAGGCATTTCCCGTGAGGTTGTAAATTTTGCTGTCCTCAATGTCTTTCAACAAGGCATTTGCCATTGCTTCGCCCATGTCTTTTCGGAGGCAAAAAGAGACTTTTCCGTCGCCTACGGGTAGATTGATGCCCGTTTCAAAAACTTTGTCGCCGACAAAATTAGGAATCGTATCCATATATAAGATGTTGCGAAACAGCATGTATGTCAATCCACTTTTCATGATACAATCCTCGGTTTGAAAATGCCCAATCATGAGTTTATTGACCAATGTATCGCGGTTTTTCAAACAACGACTCGTGTAAGCAATCAATTTAACACCCGCTTTTTTGGCGGCATTAACCACATTTGTGTGTTGTTGAACGCGTTTTTGTTCGTCCGTTCCCGCAATCAGCAAGACTTTTTCGATGCCCTGCATAGCGTTTTCAAGCGATGCGACATCATCGTAGTCACCTACGTGTACAGCAACACCTTTTTCTTTTAAATCCGCAACTTTATTGGCGTCGCGTACCAATACGGCGACTTGGTCGGCGGTGGTGTTTTTCAATAAATGTTGGACGACCGTTGTGCCTAATTGACCCGCCGCACCTGTAACTAAGATTTTCATAATTCTTTCTTTTTCAATTTTTCAGAATAAACTGCCCTTTTTTGACCGTTCTTTCTTTGAATTTTGACAAAACGACCTGCAAATCGGTTGCCTCAATGTGTATTTTTGATTGTATAAAGTCGGCTAATTGTTTCATAAAATGTTCTATTCTAATTTTTGATTCAAACACGACAATTAGCCTTTTTGTTTAATTTTCAAATTTTAAAGACCCCTCAGTATAAATGCCCTTTCAAAGCTAAAACGCTTGACAATCTCTTTGATAATCAAGCGTTTGTGCGTTTTAGGGACCCCTCAGTATTTTTGACAAAATCAACGTTTTTTTGTCCATAAATCGCCGACTTCCCCAACGGATTCATCATTTATCATTCACTAACGCCACTATTTTACTGTATAATTGGTTTTCGTCAATTGGTTTGGAGATATAAGCGTCCATACCAAATTCTTTGCATTTGGCAACGTCAACTGTCGTCACGTCTGCTGTTAAAGCAATGATTGGAATGTTCGATTTCAATGTATTGCGGATGTATTCCGTGGCTTCAAACCCGTTCATTTCGGGCATCTGCAAATCCATCAAAATAATGTCGTAGGTATGGGTTTGCAATTGTTCAATTGCCATTTTACCATTGTTGACCACGTCGTGTTCAAAGCCAAAATCACTTAAAATCATTTTGATTAATAATTGATTTAATACCACATCTTCGGCTACTAATACGCGCACGTTTTTAATAGTTGAATCGAGTTTTAGTATTTCTACTTCTTCTACTATTTGCATAGTCGTTTTTCCAAAAGGCAGGATAAATCTAAATGTTGAACCTTCGCCTATTTTACTACTTGCGCTAATACTTCCGCCTTGAAATTCTACCAATTGTTTCACAATCGCAAGCCCAAGTCCTGTTCCGCCGTACGCCGTTGAGGTGTTGATGTCGGCTTGTTCAAAGAGATGAAAAATCGAACCTATTTTGTTGTCCGCAATGCCAATGCCTGTATCGGTCAGGACAAATTCAATAGACATATTTTCTTCGGCTTCGCTTTGTATTTTAACGCTTAACGTAATTTTTCCCTTGTGGGTAAATTTTATGGCATTACTCATAAGGTTTAAAATAATCTGATTTAACCTGACGGAATCGCCCAATAATAGGGCGGGTATGTCGCTGTCGTATTCTTTTACAAGTTCTAAATTCTTTTCTTTTATTTTCAAATCAAAAGAATGTAGTATTGACCTTATTGATTTGTGCATATCAAAGGGCTGTTTTACAAACGTTATTTTACCCGCATCTACTTTTGCCAAATCAAGTATATCATTAATCAATACAATCAACGAATCGCCCGAGGTTTTAATGGCGTTGATGTATTCTTTTTGTTTTTCGTCTAATGTTGTCTTTAACACTACATTCGTAAAGCCCACAATCGCATTCATGGGCGTTCTGATTTCGTGACTCATGTTTGACAAAAACTGCTGTTTGGACTTGGCAACATTTTCTGCCAATTCATTGGCTTCTATCAATTTGTTTTCAAACAATTTGCGCTCGGTAATGTCAATAGATGACCCTACAAAACCCAAAAATTCATTATTTGCCCCCATGCGTGGATTGCCTTGCGCCAGCACCCAACGCCATTGCCCATCTGCCCTCAACAGGCGGCACTCTAATCCGTGAAAATGGTGTTCAGTAATTGACTTTTTCATTGTATCTAATATGGATGGAACATCATCAGGATGCACAATTTTTCCCCAATTCGATATGTCTTCTTCGGCTGAAATCCCTATAAAATCAAGAAACGTTTTGTTGTAATAAGAAGCCAAACCATTGGCATCAATAGTCCAGATAAACACAGGTGAGGCATCCGCCATAGTGCGGAAGCGGTTTTCGCTTTCTTTTATCTCATTCATTGCATACACCTGTTCCGAAATATCAATATTCACTCCCGAAATAGATTCAATGTTGCCATTTTCATCTAATAAAACTTTTGATTTTGATTTGAGCCATCTTATTTCACCATCATTTTTTCTTTTAATTCTAAAATCATATTCCTGATCTAAAACTATATTTGGACCTTGAATATTTTTTACAATTCGCTCCCAATCTTCGGGTAATATAAAGGATTGAATTTGTGCTAAACCGTTTAATTCTTCTGATTGCCCCATGCCATACATTTCTTTTTGTTCATTGCTCCATTGAAGTCCATCGGTTTTTACATCCCAATTCCACAATCCTATTTTACCTGCTGTGAGGCTCAATTCTAATTGTTCTTTTATTTTTCGTATTTCATTTTCACTTTCCTCAATTTTTTTTCTTGCTAAAACCTGTTCCGTTACTTCGATACCAACAGAAATTATTCCTTCTACATGACCATTTGCATCGGATATCGGCGTATATGTAAAATCCCACCATGAGTGATGTGTAACGTCCTCCTTCACAATCGTCATAGGTATTTCTTTTGCTTCAAAAGCAATTCCTGTATTGTACACCTGCTCCAGTAAAGCAATAAATCCCTGCTCTTTGGCATCGGGTACTACTTCTTCAGGTGTTTTTCCTATCACTTCCTTTAGTGTTTTTCCAATAGTCTGCAACGCCTTTTCATTAATGATATTTAACCTAAAATCAATACCCTCGTGATATGCCAGTGCGAATGGCGATTGCATAAATAACGATTGAAGCTGTTCCCTGCTTGCCTCAATTTTTTTGCGCGCCATAACCTGCTCTGTAACATCGCTTGCCGTGACCATTACGCCCGAAATGCTGCCATCGTCTTCGTGGTACGGTTGGTAAACAAAGTTAAAATAAATGGTTTCTTTTTCGCCATTTTTACGGATAAAATAAGCGGGTTCTTCATTGCCATAATGTGTAACGCCATTTTGCAGCACATTGGACAGATAGCCGATAAAAGGCTGGTCATTCAATTCGGGAAGCGTTTCTAACATGGGTTTGCCAATTGCCTGTTGTCCGACATTCCAAATTTTCAACATGGGTTCATTGACTAATTCGACTATCCAATTGTCGCCTTTTAAAATAAGCATGGGTATAGTGGCTTGTTCCACCAAGTTGCGGAAACGTTTTTCGCTTTTTAGTAATTTATTTTTGGCTTCTACTTGCGCGGTTACTTCGTTAGCCAATATGGCAACGCCTTCTATTTTGCCATCTACATTTCGTTGTGCTTGGTATATAAAATTGTAGTGCATTAATTCTTGCTTGCCATTGCGTATAAGGGTAACGGGTGTTTCGTAAGCATGAAACGGTTCGCCAGTTTCATATACATTTTGTATCAACTTATCAAAACCTTGTTCTGCGGCTTCGGGTATCACTTCAAACAACGGTTTGCCAATAATATCTTTTCCCTTGCCCCATGTTTCGATAACAGAATCGTTGGCAATTTCAATTATCATGTCTTCGCCTTTTAAAATAGCAATCATTGAAGGAGAAGAATTAACCATTTCATTGAAGCGGTGTTCGCTTTCTTCCACTTTTTTGCGGGCAATCACCTGTTCGGTTACATCGGTTGCCACCACAATTGTTCCTGCAACGGATTGGTTATCAATTTTTAACGGTTGAATAACAAAATTGTAAAACCCTTGTGTACTTATGTTGTTTTTATGTATATTAAATTCTAATTCATTTCCGTAATAGGTTGTTCCGCTTTGCATGACGTTATCCATAAGACCTTTGAACCCTTGTGTTTCGAGTTCGGGCAATGCGTCAAACAGTGGTTTGCCTACAAAGTCTATCCCTTTACTAAGCATTTGCAAAGCGCGTTCATTCACGACTTCTGCCATGTATTCTTTGCCTTTATAAATAGCGATTGCCAAAGGTGCTTGTATGACAAACGACCTAAGCTGCGCTTCACTTTCTTCCACTTTTTGACGGGCAGATATCTGTTCCGTTATATCTGCAATCGCCAATAAAATTAATTTTTCGCTGCCCGTTTCATTTATTAATTCACGGGCATTGAGTCGTACAATCCGTTCGCCAATGTTGGGAAAATTGTGCGCGACTTCAAAATTTTCAAACATTGCTCTATGCGACAGAATGTTTTGTAACAGTTCCCGTAATTCGGGAATATTCCATTGTTTGTTGCCGAGGTCAAAAATTAATTTACCCTCTGTATCTTTTTCATTGACTTGGAAGGTTTTATAAAAAGAATAGTTGGCTGATTTTATCCGAAAGTGTTTATCAAGCACCAACAGCGGTTCGTGCAAGGTAGATATAATGGCTTCTGCATAATCTCTTGCCTGTGTTACCTGTTCGTTTAGCCCAATCATTTCTTGATTGACGACCGTTAGTTCTTCATTGGTACTTTGCAATTCTTCTTTGCTGGTTTCCATTTCCTCATTGAGGCTCAGCAATTCTTCGCTGCCACTCAGCAATTCTTCATTGGCACTTTGCAGTTCTTCATTGGCGGCTTCTTGGTCTTCGGTAATGCTGCGCATGTCCTCACGGCTTTGTGCGAGTTCTTTTTCTAATTGCAGGATGCGTAAATCTTTGGCTGCACTCGTTGATTTGGAAGCAGCGGTTGATTTTTTAGTACCCGTTGGTAGTTGGCTATTGGCAGTCAATGACTGATTGTGAAAAAGCACAAGGTAATGTGGCTCAATAATATTGGGCAATGGCATGGCTTCAATTGAAATATTTTGTTGCACGCCATTTATCTGTATCGGAATATTTTCTTTTATAACCGTTGTATTTTCTTTTTTTGCTTTGTGCAAAATATTACGCAGTTCAAAAGCCAATCCTTCCTTAGCCATTTTTAATAAATTAAGACTGGCTTTGCCGGGTGAGGGTTCTAAAAAATTGCCCGTTTTGCCTCTGAAATGCACAATGTCCATCGCCTCATTGACCACCACACCCGCAGGCGTATATTTGCTCAGCATAATATCATCCGCCGTTTTTTGAAAGTCGGTTCGGTTCCGATAGCTATCAGAATCGTTTTTGGTGTTAACATTTGTATCCGCAAAACTTTGTTCGCTTCGCTGACTTGCAATAGGCACAAACCTGCCTGGAATATCTTTACGGGTAAATAATTTATCGGTTTTAGCCGTGCCTTTTAATTGGCACACGGCAAAATGTTCGGGTACGCCGCTCGTTGTTTCTGATTTGCCGAGCAATAAAAAACCTTTTGGGTTCAATGCATAATGAAACGTGGTGAGTGCCTTTTTTTGCAAATAAGGCTCCATATAAATAAGCACATTGCGGCAACTTATAAAATCCATTTTGCTAAAAGCAGGGTCTTTTAAAAAATTGTGTTGGGCAAATACACATAAATCCCTAATTGATTTTTTTACTTGGTAGTCGCCATTATTCTTTGTAAAATACTCTTTGAGGTGTTCTTCGCTTAACCCTTGTACATTGCTTTTTGAATAAATGCCATTACGGGCTTTTGCAATGGCAGGTTCGCTGATGTCGGTCGCAAAAATCTGCACGCGTTGATGACCATCTGGCGAAAATCGGTCGCCCATCAATTCTTTAAAACAGATAGCAATAGAATAGACCTCTTCGCCTGTACTGCATCCTGCGACCCACACACGGATAGGCTCGCCCTCTTTTTTATTTTTTATGATAAGCGGAAATACAGTTTTGCATAAGCTGTCAAAAATTTTAGGGTCTCTAAAAAAATCGGTTACAGGTATCAGTAAGTCCTGATACAACAAATCCTGTTCGGTTTTTTTCTCTCTTAAATATTTTAAATAGACGGAAAGTTCTTCGGTTTTATTAATTGCCATCCTGCGGAGTATCCTTCTACGAATAGTGGCTTGTTTGTAATACGTAAAATCAGTACCCTTGCGAATACGCAGCAGCGAAAGGATTTGTTTAAATACATCTTCATCTTGTTGTGGCATATCCTCCACATCTTTTCCTCTAATAATATTTATGACTTCCAAAAGTTTTTGTGGTATTTTATCGGGCGGCAAAATAAAATCAACCACACCCGCTTCGGCGGCACTCTGTGGCATGCCCTCGTACTGTGCCGATTCTTCATCTTGTGCAAAAGTGAAGCCTCCGTGGTCTTTAATAGCTTTCAATCCCATAGTACCATCACTGGCAGTGCCCGATAAAACCACCCCTATTGCGTGGCTTTGATGCACTTCGGCGAGTGATGTAAAGAAAAGGTCAATAGGTAGGTTGCGTTCGTTTTTATTTTTTGCCGGGCGGGGCGTAAGTTCCAGCACACCATCATTGGCAATCATCATTTTATTGCTGGGCAGAATATAAATATGGTTGGGCTCCACTTTGATATCGTCGGCAATTTCTAATACAGGTATAGCCGTAACTTTTTGTAGTATTTCTACCAACAGACTTTCGTGGTTAGGGTCAAGGTGCTGCACCAACACATAGGCCATGCCTGAGTCTTCGGGTATGGCTTTCAATAATTTTTTAAAAGCATCAAGCCCACCTGCCGATGCGCCAATGCCCACCACAGGAAAAAGGTTGGACGACTTGATAAGCTCCTTATCTATTTCTGGTATTTTATTACTTGATGCCATATAAAATATCTTTACACTATTGAAAATAAAAAAGTAAAGTTAATTTTATTTTTAAAATAGGGTAATAATCTCTCTGCCTTACCCCCTCAGTATTTTCATTCAAAAAGTACATCCATTGTTAAATTATGCTGTCTTTCGTTGCGACTACTACGCTTAGTTACCCAATTTTGAAAAATATTAAAGCTGTAAAAAGGATACAGTACCAACGCAAAAGGGTTTATTTAAGGGAGTACACCTACCAGAATTTCCCAAACAAACAATCGCCAAAGATAACTACTGAAAACAATCGAGTATTACACTATTTTGGAGGAAAGTTACCCAATTCATACATTTCGTTTTCGTGTTATATTGCGTGTTATAGGAGGGATTGCCGCTAACGCGTTAATATTCGAGCATTTTGGCGTTAAAAAAGGGCGAAATACTGAGGGGGTACTTTTTTGATTTTTAAAGCCGACAATGTGTGAATCATGCAACTCTTCTCCACAATTCTGTAACAATCCCCATAGGCAAACACACTACTTTTGCACTGTTGTTAAGTATTTTTAATATTTAATTGGATTACTGGTCAATCATAATTCAGAAAACCACACTTATTGACTTCCTTTTACAGTCATCTAATCAAACTTATGAATGAATACCCAACAAATTTTCGAGCTATTCACTCTTGACAAAAAATATTTTAAGAAGGTTGAGCCTCGTCTCAAAACAAATCTTAAGGATAAAAATGAGCCGTTTGAGTTGCCAACTCAAAAATTTACGCCATTTCCCGACAACCAAAAAGATATTGCGGCGCTTTTAAAAAGGCAAGACACTCTTGTTATTGCACAGTTGTATGATGCTTATGGCGCAGCACTGTACGGTTATGTGGTGCGTATATTACATTGTAGTGTGCTTGCTGAGCAAGTCATACAAGATACTTTTTTGAAGGTATGGCAACATGGCGCGTCTTACGACCCGTCCAAGGGCCGATTGTTTACGTGGCTACTGAATATTGCCCGCAACACCGCCATAGATACTACCCGCAACAGCCATTTTCACAACAGCAAAAAAACCGACCATATTGATACATTGGTGTGTTTCTCTGGTGGACATTGTCTTAACCCAGACACTGTTGGATTGAAAGAAGTTGTAAAAAAAATGGATGACAAACACAAAGTCTTAATTGACTTAATTTATTTCAATCAATACACCCACCAAGAAGCCGCAGAAGCACTTGGCCTACCACTTGGCACTGTCAAAACCCGAGTGCGCACCGCTATTTTAGAACTCAAAAAGGCTTTTGACATATAGATGTGCTTGAATTTTACCCCCTTCAGTATTTTTAGGTTTTAAGCCGTTTTTGAATGTGTGAATCCTATAATTTTTCTCCATAATTCTGTAACAGCAGTAGCAAAATTTCCCTGCAGCTTTGCACTGTTATTTTAATCAATAAAATCAAAAAGATATGTTTCATCACGTAAAAGAATCATAATTCCGACATTAATTAATATTTCCTTTCTAAAACAAAAATGCTTGCAGACTGTAAGTCATTATTTCATCAAAAAAAAATATTATGAACTTTAAAATGTTAAACAGCTTAAAAATCGTTTTTATTACCAGTTTAGTAGCAACGATGCTTTCTTGCGACAACGATTCTGATGATTTGAATCTGAAACCCACAGGACCTGTACCGACGTGGGGACTAACGATTAAGCCAGAAATGCAAGTCATTATTGAAAAATTGGTCAGTTTGGGCGGTAAACCCATCGAGTCAATTGAACCGCCAGAAGCGCGCCTTCAACCTACACCCGCGGATGCCGTTGTGGCGGTCATGAAGGATTATAATATCGTGGCACCGACCCCTCAATGTGATACCGCAGGCAGGGACATTCCTGTAACCGACGGCACAACGCGTATCCGAATTTACACCCCTAAAACAGGTGCGGCTTCTTATCCTGTCATTGTCTATTATCACGGTGGTGGATTTGTGATAGCGGATATCAATGTTTACAATTCAAGTTCACAGGCACTTTGTGAGCAAGCCAATGCCGTGGTTGTGTCCGTAGAATACCCAAGGGGCCCAGAGAATAAATTTCCTGCTGCCCACACCGTATCGTTTGATGCCTATCAATGGGTTATTAAAAATGCGGCGTCAATCAAAGGAGATTCCTCTAAAATTGCCGTAGTTGGTGAAAGTGCGGGTGCCAATCTTGCGGCTAACATGAGCATCATGGCACGAGACAAAGGCATTAAAATGCCGCTATACCAAGTCTTGGTTTATCCAGTTGCCAACAGCGACGTCAACAGTGAAAGTTATCTAAAATACGCTGCTGCAAAACCGTTGAATAAGCCAATGATGGAATGGTTTGTCAAACATGCGCTCAATACAACTGCCCAAGCTGCAGACCCGCGTATAAGTTTGGTGAATGCCAACCTCAACGGTTTGCCCAAAACTTTGATAATCGCAGCCGAAATTGACCCTCTACTAACTGAAGGGAAATTGCTAAGCGATAAATTGAAAGCGGCACAGGTGGAAACGGATTATGAGTTATACACGGGCGTGACGCATGAATTTTTTGGTATGGCAAGTGTTGTGCCTCAAGCTAAAGACGCACAGGCATTGGCAGCGAAAAAATTGAAAGCCGCATTTGGTGGAACAAAATAAAAAGAAGAATTGACCTTGAAACAAAAAAGGTCGATATTTAAGATAAAGAATTCTGTTTAGTAGCTGGTTTGTCAAGTCGGCGCAACGGCATCAGGAACATAGAAGTTTTCCGACTCTCCGTCTATGACCAACGAAAAGGTACGCGAGCCTGTTCCCCGTTAACCAGTGCATTGTTTTAATAAAATGCTACTAAACCTGAATACTCCGAAGATTTTTAAGAGAAAAGAAAATTTACATAATTTCGTACTTTGAACGCTTAAAAATAGCATTTATGAAAAAAATTTGTAGATTATTTAAGCCCTCTGTTATTTTTGCTTAAACAAAAACAAGTTAAAG
>JANPGW010000154.1:0-3206 GCA_031424115.1 Saprospiraceae bacterium
ATAGCAAAGAAAGACCTAATAAACCCAGTAATGCCAAACCAATATATAAAGCACTGCGGGTACGGTTTTCAAGAGTCAACCGCTGTTGTAATTCTGCAATTTCCAACTGTTTGATTTTTTGATTTTGGAGTTCTTGTTGCCGTTCTGACTCTGCTTTTAAGCGGTCAGCTTCAGCTTGTTTGCTTTGGGATTCTACCTTCAATTGTTCATTTTGGAGTTTTTGTTGAAGGCTGATGTTTTGCAGCCGTTGGTTTTCGAGTAGTTTTTGCAACGTTATTTTTTTTAAATCCTCCGAGTATTTGGCGTATTGTACTTTCTCCAGTTCTGAAATCATGAATTTATCCAAAAAGTTTGAAGTATCGGCTTCAATCAAAGCAGCATTGTTGCTCGTTTTATGTAAACTATCAGGCGTTTGCGCCAAAAGAGTTGCTGTTGTGGCGATTGAAACCGCCACAACAGCCAAGAAAAATCTAATATTTTTACACATATTACATATTTTTATTGTCTTTTTGGTTTTACTACCCCCCCTCAGTATCCTAATCCACTTTTTCGGCGTTGGGGAAATATTTGTAGCGCAATTTTAAAAAGGCTTCTTTGTTTATGTTTTTATATGTTTTTAAAACGGCTTCGGTCATGGGCTTTCCAGATGTATCATTTCCATATTCAGTAACTTCATGTTGGAGGGCTTTTTCGTACCAAATAAGGGCTTCTTCTGGCATATTTTGTTCTAATTTTAAAAAAAACATTTCTATATTGGCTTCAATGCCATAACGATAATAATCAGAACCCTGCCTTGCTATACCTCTTGGGTACATAATCATTCTCATATTAGTGACTGTTCCCACACCTCCTTGAAATTTTAGTTTTCCTTTAATTGGTGATTCCAGTACAGGATAACTTAGAGCCTGTTGAAGAAATTTTTCAGCTTCAGTATAGTTTTTTAAAGCCCGATGTGTTGTGCCCACAGCTTTTAGAAGTTCTCGATATTGTAACGTTTGTAATGGTTTATCTTCTGTTGAAGCCTCTTGCAATACATCATTTGCTTTTTTCAAGGCTTTTTGTATAAAATCAAGTGCATAGGTTAAATAAACATCATTCTCTTCCCACCCAAACAAACGATACATTTTATTACCTGCATTCATATACGAAAAAACAGATGCAGCAGCAAGTGCTTTAGATCGTATTTTATTCATATACTCTTCTGCTTTGACTTGATTTCCTAATCCTTTATAAAGGAAGTGAAGCATAGAGTAATAATGGAACATATCATATACTCTCACTTTATCTTCGTTAAGTTTAAACATTTGATTGGCTGAATAATTATTTAAATCCATTTTTAATAATTCTTCGACAGAAACTTCATAAAAACTAAGCAGTTTCTCAAAATAGGGGATAGCTTCAAGGTAGTTCCGATAGGAGCTATCTGCGGATTCTCCTTTTTCTATACTGCTTAAATTCATGTATAAATTTCCCAATATCTCATATGCTCCTCTCAAATTTGAATCTATTTCAATGGTTTTTTTAAAACTTTGAATAGCTTTAGGATGAGGAACAGGGCGATTATTGGTATCTTTAAACTTTACTCCTTCATAGGCACGACCTAAATTATAGTAAGCCCATACTTGATTCGGCAATAGTTTAACGACCTTCTCTTGATAATATATAGATGAATCTGGGTTACCTGCTATCTGATAAGCAATAGAGAGTAAGCAATAAGTGGAAATCATATTGGGCTCTAATTTAAGTGACTCTAATAGGTATTCGCGAGCTTTTTGCTCTTTTTCTTTACCTTTTTTTAGAAGTTCGTCAGTAGATTGAGTTTGTATTATATTATAAGGTCTATTAGCTTCGAGCACCGATTTCCTTGCTTCTAAATATTTATAGATATAGTGTTCTTTTCCAAATAGCTTTTGGGCTTCTTTCAAATTTATAATAGCCTGCTCTATTTTTGGGGTTCTTGGGATACCGCCATAACCCTTTTCTCTTGCATCTTTCAAAAGATCCAACTCCAGTTCCATCAAACCCACTGCCATATTCCGTTTTATCATTTGAGACAAATTGTCGGGCAATTTATACGTTTCCAATTTTCTATAATGAATCAAAGCACAATCCAATGAATCATCATGGGGCGCAATGCGTTTTTCTTTCAAGGCTTTGCTGAATTTTTTATAGGTTTCTACGATTGTCGTATCGAGCTTTGCCAATTCATCCAGATTCGATTTATCATCACCCCTTGTATTCACCTCCGTCATAAGGGCAAAGTTTTTTTGCTCCAATTCAGCTATTTTATCTAACCCCTCAATATTGGCAATGGATAGCACTTGTTTATTATTGCCTATCACAATAGGCGTTTGCACATTGGGATTGGCTTGTTTTAAAACATTGGATTTCAAATAGTTATCCAATTCGCCAACAGATATTTTTTTATCACCGTTGGCATCGGCACGTCCTATCAAACCATTGACTAAATGGTATGAAAATAAGCCACGACCGCCGCCCCATTGCTTGCCTTCCAATGAAAATTCATCGGATTTACAAGAGAGAATTTTGGTGATACCCGCCCAGTTTTCATTCAAAGCCGTTTGGGTTTTTGAAATGCCTTCTTTACCGCCAATCAAACCGCCCGAATGACAGGCATCGGCGATAAAAACAACCTCAATTTGCTTTTTGGCTAAATCGCCCAACCATTCTTTGAGTTCAAATAATTGGATGAATTCACTGCCTTGAAAATAGTTCTTTTTAAAGGAATTATAGAGTAACAACAACGAATTGTCAGAAGAAATCTGCGCTTCTAAATCGCCATGACCGCCGAAATAGAAGTAAAACCGGTCTTTGGGTTTGAGTTGGGAAGTGAGGTTATACATGCCATCCAAGACATTGAGTCGAGTAGCATTTTCATTTAAAATCAATTTGATGTTTGTTTCAGGTACGCGCTGCGTTTTTAAAAACTCAGCAAATGCCACAGCATCACGGTCTGCAAATTGTAGGGGTGTGATTTCTTTGTATTGCGATAAGCCGATGACTAAGGCGTAGGTGTTTTGAGCGTGTAGGTTTGATAAAGAAACACAAGTTAAAATTAGCGATATTAAGGTTAATCGGAAATTAGATAATCTGTTCATAATTGTATGTTTTTATAAAAAATGGGTTAAAATTTATTTATTTGACTTAATACTGAGGGGGTAGCTATTTTTCAAATTTTGTTTTTT
>JANPGW010000155.1:0-2970 GCA_031424115.1 Saprospiraceae bacterium
TGACAAGGCGTTAGTGAAAGATTTGGTCAGCGATTTAAGCTCCAACCAAGAGAAAATCAACCATCACGGCAAACGCGCTAGCAATATTGTGAAAGGGATGCTCGAACACTCGCGCACGAGTACGGGCGTGAAAGAACCGACGGATATTAATAAACTGGTGGATGAATCTTTGCGGCTTTCGTATCATGCTATGCGCGCTAAAGACAAGTCTTTTAATGCTGATTATACCTTGGATTTGGATGAGAATCTGCCTAAAATAAATGTTATTCCGCAAGACATTGGGCGGGTATTATTGAATTTGTTCAACAATGCTTTTTATGCAGTAGCCCCCCAACCCCCCAAAGGGGGGCTATTTTACAATGACTCAAAAAGGGAGAACTATGTACCATTGGTAAGTGTGAGTACGCACTACGTCCCTCCCCCTTTGGGGGGGTCGGGGGGGGCTTGTATTATTAAAGTCAAAGACAATGGTAATGGCATTCCCGAAAACATTCGGCAAAAGATATTCCAACCGTTTTTTACCACCAAGCCGACGGGCGAAGGAACGGGTTTGGGTTTGTCTTTGAGTTATGATATTGTGGTGAAGGGGCACGGTGGGACGTTGGAAGTAGGCAGTAGTGATAGGGAAGGCAAGCAAGGCGGTACTGAAATGATAATAACCATTCCAATATAATTTTATTAAAACTCTAAAAGAAAGAACAACATGACATCAAACACATTCATCCGCATGCTTTACACTTTATGGCTTTTACAGAGCTATGTGCAGGGCTTTAGTCAAGAAAAGGCACCAACCCTTTTTCAAAAAAAGGACGTTTTACAAATCAAAATGGAGGCAAATTTTAAATCTCTTTTAAAAGATAGAGGTGAAACGCCGGGCTATCATGGCGCCAATTTGTCATACACGGACGAGAAAGGTGAAAAAATTTCATTGCCCATAAAAGTGAAAGTTCGGGGCAATTTCAGGCGATTATCAGAAAACTGTGACTTTCCCCCTCTCCTCCTTGATTTTCAGAAAAAAAAAGGAAAAAAAACAATTTTTGACCATCAAAATAAATTGAAATTGGTCACCCAATGCGACAAAGAAGATTATGTCTTTCATGAATATTTGGTTTATGAAATCTATAATCTATTAACCGATTTGAGTTTCAAAGCCCGATTAGCGGAAATCACCTACATAGATTCATTAGGCAAACGCAAACCGGAAACGACTTATGGGTTTTTTATTGAAGATGAAACAACTGTCGCCAAACGCAATGGGGCGAAAAATTATACGAATAAGAATCTTGCCACCTATCTTTTAGATTCCGTTCAGATGGCGACGGTCGCGATTTTTGAGTATATGATCAGCAATTACGATTGGTCCGTGCCGGCATTGCACAATATCAAAATATTTACTATGACCGGCAAATTGTTTATGCCCATGCCTTATGATTTTGACCATTCGGGCATCGTAGAAGCCAATTACGCTTTGCCACCACCCCAATTGAACATTGCTTCGGTCAGAGAAAGGTTGTACCGCGGTTTGAATTACCCCCCCTCAGTATTCCAAAAAGTATTTGATAAATTTAACAGCCTCAAACCTCAGATTTATGCCCTTTATGAAGGTAATCCACTATTAAATGCCAAATACATCAAGCGCACAACAAAATATTTGGACGAGTTTTATGAGCGTATCAACGACCCTAAAGCTATTAAAAAGTATTTCGTTGGTCGTTAATCGTGGATTTGTGGATTTGTTATCCGTGTATTCGTTATTCGTGTTGGATGTTGACAACACGAATAACGAATACACGGATAACGAATCCACGATTAACGGATAACGAATCCACGATTAACGAATAACGATTAACGAATAACGAATCCACGATTATCGATTAACCAAAATAAAATAGAGAAAACTGATAATTGCCAACGGAAAGCCGTACATAAAAATGGAATAGGCTATTTTGAGGCGATGATATTTTTTTACGAGAACTTTACCCTGGGCGTAGATATTTTCAATCATTTTATCCTGCAAAATGGTATCATTGGTAAGGACTTGTTTCATAGCAGATTTGTAATTGTCTATAGTGAGTTGGGTATAATCACCAAAAAACAGCAAATCTACCTCTTCCATATTATCCGGATTGGGGTTCTTATGGAGAGGATTCACATTGGGTCGGGTGGCTAAAATGGCAAAAGTAATGGACGATAAACTAACGCCTAAAAGTAGGCAAGCCGGCAGTAAAAACTGTTGGCTTGAAGTATAATCATGCACTAAAAAAGACGTGATAACGGAAATAATCAACGTATTGATAGAGACCATTAAACTCGCTTTCCGATCAGCCAAAGCACTGGCTTGTAAGTGATTAGCCATCGTATTGCGAAACATGGTGCCGCCTGTTTTAGCCATTTTATTTTTCTTCTCTTTCTTAATGGGGGCTATGGGTTGAATTTCTTCCATTGTGCACGCTTTTTTTGAATTTTCTTGGTTCAAGGTACGAAATATTTATTATTTTTACTAAAACAATAAATGCTCTTTCATTTTTAGGGCATTTTATGGATTATACTCCTTATTACACTCCCAAATTAATTATTTATCGTCTCTTTTAAAAGGGTATCATGAAAACAAAAAACTTCTTCCCCATTCTGGTCAACCTGTTGTTATTATTCAACAATGTGCCAATTTTTTGTCAAGAACAAACCTCCCCGCTTTTTCAAAAAAAGGATGTTTTACCCCTAAAAATGGAAACCAATATGAAAGTCTTATTGAAGGACAGAGGCGAAAACCCAACCTACCATCTGGCAAAATTGTATTACCCGGATGAACACGCCGAATCCGTGTCGCTGCCCATCAGAGTGAAAGTGCGGGGTAATTTTCGGCGCAAAACGGAGAATTGCGACTTCCCTCCTCTCCTACTCGATTTTTCGAAAAAGAAAGGCAAAAAAACGATATTTGACGGTCAAAACAAGTTGAAATTGGTGACCCAA
>JANPGW010000156.1:0-6076 GCA_031424115.1 Saprospiraceae bacterium
GGGTTGAAAGACTTTGGCTCGAACACTTTCGGGCATACCCGTTCCATTGTCTGTTATTTTTATAATTATTTGATTATCTCCAAAGGAGTCCTTTCGGACAATGTGCTGAGTAGTAACAGATACTGAGGGGGTATAACTCTCAGAGGGTTTAGAACCCACGGAGAGTTGTTTGCGCTTATTGCCAGCATAAAAAGCATTATTAATCAAATTCAATAAAACCCTACCAATATCTTGTGGAATTACTTCTATTTTAGGTAAGTTTTCATCAAAAACTGTTTTTAATTCGGCATTAAATTCCTTGTCTTTTGCTCTCAATCCATGATAAGACAACCTTAAATATTCATCCGCCAATTTATTAATATCGGTGAGTTCCTTTACACCCGTACTCGCACGAGAGTGTTCGAGCATTCCTTTCACAATACTGCTCGCTCGCTTGCCGTGATGATTGATTTTCTCTTGATTTGAACTTAAATCATCGAATAATTCACCGATATATTCCTTGTCTTGGGCGGGTTTTTCAATTTCTTCTTTTAAATCTTTTACCAAATCAACTGATAATTCCGAAAAGTTATTGACAAAATTCAAGGGATTTTGTATTTCATGGGCGATGCCTGCGGTGAGTTCACCCAATGAAGCGAGTTTTTCGGATTGGATGAGTTGGGCTTGAGTGGCTTTGAGTTGTATAAGTGCTTTTTCCGCTTTATCTCGCTGAAAATCAATCTCTTGTTTTTGCTGATGCAACAGATTATTTGCTTTTTGCTTTTGACGATTATTACTGTAAAGCAAAAATGCAATCAATAAAAGTATGCCCAAGCCGCCTAAAAACAAGTATTGTTTGATTCTGTTTTGGTAAGCTAATCTTTCGGTTTCCGCTTTATATTGGCGTTCCTGCTCTTCTGTAATGGTCGTTTCTAATGCTATGATTTTTTGAGTACCGTTAACGGATTCATTTAAATCCCAAGCCATTTTCAGGTATTTGTATGCAGTATCCTTGTCTTTTACTTGGTAGATGTCTGCCAGATGTTTGTAGAAACTAATAAGTTGCTGTTTGAAATCAAAGTTAGTAGCAACATCAATCGCTTTTTTTTCATAGTAAATGGTCGAATCCAATTGGCTCATTTTCTCATAAACCATCGCTAAACCTCGAAGGGATTCAGCTTCTTGGTAATGATTTTTCATTTTTTGATTAGCGACTATGGCTTTTTGATAAAGAGATAAAGCGAGTGGGTAGTTGCCAAGCACAGCATAGTTTTGCCCCATTACCATAGTAAACCGACCTTCTTCGTCTAATTTATTCAGGCTTTGATATCTTGCATAAGCCCTTTGTTGATAAATTAACATAGAATCAAGTTGGTTCATTCTTCTGTAAAGCGAGGATAAAACTATTTCTACAGCTGCAAGCCACTCTGTGTCATGACATGTTTCAATTTCCTGTATGGACTGTTTCAAATAACTTTTTGCTTTTGGATAGTCCTTCAAATTAAGCATATACAATAGCCCAAACAGTTGATTGATAGTTCCTTTTTTTGAAGGGTCATTCATCTCTTCTGCTATTCGCAACGCTTTATGTCCATAAGACAATGCCGTTGGGTTATCACCCCTCATCCTGTGGTTAACCATTAACTTTGATAAGGCATCAAATTTTCCTTTTTCATAATTAATTTTAGTTGCCAATTCCAATGCTTTTTCAGCAAAAACCTGAGCTGAATCGGGTGTGGTACTATCCCCAAAAGCATCATATAACTTTAGCATAATAAGCACTCGATTGGTATCCTGCCGTTCATTGTTTAATTCTTTCTTTAAGCTATCAATGAGTGTTTGGTTTTGGCTAAAACCAATAGCGCAAGAGAATATGAATAGGACAGTTAATGTTAAAATCCTCATTGTACATTGGTTTTAAAAGGTAAAGTAATAATAAACTCCGAGCCGACCCCCTCAGTAGAAACAACTTCTAAAGTCCCTCCATGCCCTTTCGTTACAATATCATACGCCAATGAAAGACCTAAGCCTGTGCCTTGTCCCGTCGGTTTTGTGGTAAAAAAGGGTTGAAAAACTTTGGCTTTTACGCTTTCGGACATTCCTGTGCCGTTGTCTTTGACACGGATTTCAATAGAGTTTTCTAACTGCTTTGTAGTGACTAATACTGAGGGGGTATAACTTGAGATTGCTTCGTTCCTCGCAATGACATCTTGCTTGCGTTGGTGAACTGCGTAAAAAGCGTTGTTTATCAAATTCAGTAAAACTCGCCCCATATCTTGTGGAATGACTTCTATTTTAGGTAAGTTTTCGTCAAAATCCATTTTTAATTCAGCATCAAAAGAATCATTTTTAGCTTTAAAACCATGATAAGCGAGTCTCAAATATTCATCCGCCAATTTATTCATATCGGTCAATTCTTTTACACCTGTACTGGCACGAGAGTGCTCGAGCATACCTTTCACAATGCTGCTTGCTCGTTTGCCGTGGTGGTTGATTTTCTCTTGATTCGCTGTTAAATCGGTTAATAATTCTTCGACATATTCTTTATCAATATCGGGTTTATGTATTTCATCATTTAAATCTTTCGCTAAATCCACACTCAATTCCGAGAAGTTATTGACAAAATTCAACGGGTTTTGTATTTCATGGGCGATACCTGCGGTGAGTTCACCGAGTGAAGCGAGTTTTTCGGATTGGATGAGTTGGGTTTGGGTGGATTTTAATTGAGATAATGTACTTTGAATTTCTTCTTTTTGTTGATGCAACAATAGGTTTGCTTTATGTTTTTGCCGATTGTTGCGATAGAGTAAAACCCCAATAATAAACATAAGAGCAAAGCCTGCTAATAATAGATACTGTCTCAATCTATTTTCTCTTGATATTCTTTCGGCTTCAATATTCCGTTGCCGTTCTTGTTCATCCGAAAGTGTTTTTTGTAAATCCAGAATTTTATTTGCGCCCGATACTTCATCATTTGCAGCTATGGCTATCTTTTGATAGAAAAAAGCTCTTTGTATGTCTTTGGATTCAAATAAGGCTGTCAACAAATTGGCGGTTCTTAATATTCCAAGTGAAAAATCAATTTTTTGAGCATTTGCCAGACCTTTTTGAGCATAGAAAATAGCGGAATCTCGATTAGATAATAGATTAAAACATTCAGCAGCACTCGAATTTGCCCATGTTGCTGTGCGGTAGTAATGGTTTTGTTCACTTATTAAAATACTTTTTCGGAAATTCTCTAAAGCATCATTATATTTTTTCAAAAGAACTTGTGAATGACTGACTTGAAGTAAGAAATAAGATAAATCTTTAGGGTTTTTTATTAAATAGGAGAGATTTTGTGCTTTTTGAGTGTAAATGACACAAGAGTCAGGTTTATTGATTTTTCTAAAAAGCCACGCAAAGTCTTGGTAATTATAAAATTGTTCAAGTTTAGTGTCATTATTACTTGGATGCGTTTTTAAAATATCTTCGCTTGTGGTAAAATATTTTCTTGCTTTCGGGTAATCCTGTAAATCCATGTAAAGTGCGCCAAGATGACCAAGGCATTCGGTTTTTTCAAAAAAATGGTTATTGTCTTCGGCAACTTGAAGTGCTTGAAATTCAGTATTTAACGCCTTCGGTATATCACCTAAAATTCTAAAGACCCTTGTTAAATTAGATAAAGCAGCGGCTTCTCCTCTTGTAAAACCAATTTGCTTTGAAGTTTTCAATGCCTTTTCAGCGTATACCTTGGAGGAATCCGTATTAATCTCGCCATAAGCTGTGGACAATTGATTCATTAAAAACACGGAATTCGTATCCAAAGCAGTTTTCAAAAGTTCCCTTTTTAAGCTATCAATATGTGTTTGCTCCCAATCTTGCGTATGACCAACTTGGCTTATAATAAGTAAAAAAAAAGTCACTACAATTGTCTTCATCATCCATTATTTTTAAAAGGTAAAGTAATAATAAACTCCGAGCCGAGCCCCTCCCGATTGTCTCGGGATGTACCATCCGTACTTTCCACTTCCAAAGTCCCACCATGCCCTTTCGTTACAATATCATAAGCGAGTGAAAGCCCTAAACCTGTGCCTTGCCCCGTTGGTTTTGTGGTGAAAAACGGTTGAAAGACTTTGGCTCTAACATTTTCGGACATACCGATGCCATTGTCTTTGACTTTTATAATTATTTGGTTATCAAGTTGTTGAGTGGAGACTACAACTGAGGGGGTGTAAACTTTGACAAAGTTTTGAACTTTGTCAAAGTTGTGCGCCTGTTGATTAACGGCATAAAAAGCATTATTTATCAAATTCAATAAAACCCTTCCCATATCTTGAGGAATGACTTCTATTTTAGGCATGTTTTCATCAAAATCTGTTGAAAAATTCGCATTAAAATCCTTATCTTTTGCTCTTAAACCATGATAGGACAGCCTCAAATATTCATCCGCCAATTTATTAATATCGGTCAATTCCTTTACACCTGTACTCGCACGAGAGTGTTCGAGCATGCCTTTCACGATGCTGCTAGCTCGCTTGCCATGATGATTGATTTTCTCTTGGTTTTGGCATAAATCATCGAATAATTCATCAATATAAGTTTCGTCCTTATCAGGTCTTTTAAGCTCATCTTTTAAATCTTTGACTAAATCCACACTCAATTCCGAAAAGTTATTGACAAAATTCAGAGGGTTTTGTATTTCGTGGGCGATGCCTGCGGTTAGTTCACCGAGAGAAGCAAGTTTTTCGGATTGGATGAGTTGGGCTTGGGTGGACTTGAGTTGAGATAAAGTGTTTTCTACTTTTTCTTTCTGCTCCTGTAAAATTTTGTTGGCTTTGCGCTTTTGTTGATTATTGCGATAAAGGATAAACGCTACAAGTAAAAGCATTGCCAAACCACCCAGAAAAGCATATTGTTTTATTCTATTTTCAGCTGTTTCTATTTCATATTGTCGCTCTTGTTCATCGAAATTGGTAATATTCTTATACGCATTATTTTTCCATAGATTAGAAAGGCTGTCTTGTGTTGCACTCGTTAGTTTGCTATAAAAAAGTGCCTTTTTGGTATCTTTTGATTTATAAAGTTCAGATAATAGAGTACTGGCTAATATCATAGTTTGATAATACTTGCCTTGTTGCGCTTCAAAAAGTGCCTTCTGTGCATAATAAATACTTGAATCGGGTAGGTTGATTTGTTGAAATAATTTCGCGATATTATAATTTGTCAAAGAGCTTGCATTTAGTTCATTATCACTAAAAGAAACGGCTAACGCTTGATGATAATAATCCAAAGCCCGCTGCGTTTCCCCTTTTTTGGCATAAATCTCTCCGAGGTTGTTTAAATTATAAGGGTTTAAAAAATCAACTTTATATTTTCTGATATTATCGTAAGCTTTTAAACTATAGTCAAGCGCAGAGTCTAATTGATTCAATTTTAAATATGCACCGCCAATGTTCGATTGTTCTGTTGTAAACATTGTATTATGGTTAATGGAAGCATAAATATCTTTTGATTGATATAAGTAATTTAATGCTTTTGAATAATCACCTGATGCCGTATAGTTTAACGCAATCCTTTCATATACCAATCCTTTCCCTTCAGCAATATTTAATTTTTCAAAAATTTGCAAACCTTTTAATTGCATTTCTAAAGCCGTCGGATAATTGCCCAAACCCGAATGGACAAAACCTAAGGAAGCCAATGAAAAACCTTCGCCCTTACCATATTTGATTTGTCGAGCTAATTTTAAAGCATTCTGCCCATAAAATAAGGCGGAATCAGAATTCGAGGTTCTGTAAAAATAACTGACAACTATTTGAATATCAACTTTTTTGCTTTCAGTTTTCGTTTCTGAAAGGAGTAGTTTATAAATATCTATTGTGGATAAATTCAAACGCTTCGTATAAGTTTGTAATTCTCTAAAATGGTCGTTCAACGAATCTTGGTTTTCATGAATAGCCATACCAACAATTTTATCAGCTAAATCCATTAAATAGGATGTGTCACTTTTTGAGATGGCAATGATAGATTCCTTGTTTTTATCATTGGGCACTTGTGAAAAGCCATTACAATAAATGATTAAAGAAAGGCAAATCCCTATTAATGTCTTCATTTT
>JANPGW010000157.1:0-3602 GCA_031424115.1 Saprospiraceae bacterium
GTAACTTTTACCCCATTTTATGCCCAGTGAAATCGCTGTCTTTTCTGCAAGGGTCGTCTGTTTCATATTTGCCTCTTTTAAATGCAAAAGTGACACGACTTTTTTGGAATTCCTTGACACGACTTAATTGGATTTTGCACCGGCTAACACCGAAATGCGGTTGTATCGAACACCCTTGCTGGCAGAACCGGATATAATCGTTCCTTGATAATCGTTCCTTCTTCGAAATTACTTTGGGCAAATATGGAAAAAGTAACAAAACAGAATAGAAATGTAGCGAGTTTAGGTACGTTGAAAGCCATTTGTTATAGGTTTAGAAGTTTAGAAAATCTTACGTTATTATATCTGGTTAATGAAAACTCACGTGTCAGACACTTCGAAAAGTGTCTGACACGTGAGTTTTCATTAAATTCCAAAATTTTTACAACATGATTATACGCCTTAATATCTTTTGAGTTACACTTCTTTTCACCTTGTAAAAAACAAAAAAGGGAGTGTCAAAGACACCCCCCACCGAGTAATCGGGATTAAAAACCTCAGAATAGCCAACGTTTTGCAATAGCTATAAAAAAAACACAACGCAAAATCTTACAACAAAGTAGTCGGACACACATAATCGGTTTTGGGAACAGCTGTTTTTGCCACTTCCGTAAAACCACCGCGCACATCCACCAAATTATCCCAACCGCGTTGTTTGAGAATAGAGGCAGCAATCATACTGCGATAGCCACCGCCACACAACAAAATAAACGGTTTATCCTTCGGAAACTCTGCCAAATGCTCGTTGATGCGATTTAAAGGCACATTTTCAGCCCCTACAACGTGTTCAGAATCATATTCACTTTTCTTTCTGACATCAAATATGAGCGGGTTCTTTTTATATTGGGCGGCAAACTTGTCAGCTGAGATACGATGCACGACTTCAATATCTTTACCCGCTTTTCTCCATGCCTCAAATCCTCCTTTCATATAGCCGATGGTATTATCATAGCCCACCCGTGCCAATCGGGTGATGGCTTCTTCCTCTTTGCCCCCATCCGTAATCAATAAAATCTCTTGTTTAACATCAGGTATCATCTCCCCTACCCATTGCGCGAAACTGCCTGGCAAGCCAATATTGATACTATTTGGGATAAACCCTTTGGCAAAATCGTCCGCATTACGGGTATCCAATATCAAAGCGCGGGTTTCATTCGCTTCTGCTTCAAATTCTGCAACGTTTAAGGCTCTGTGCCCTCTTGTCATAACAGTATCCAGACTTTCATAACCCTTGATATTCATCAAGACATTTTGCGGGAAATAGCCCGGAGGCGGTGTCAAACCGGTTAAAATTTCTTTGATAAATTGCTCTTTAGTCAACTTGGGATTGAGGGCATAATTCACCTTTTTTTGGTGTCCGAGCGTATCAGTGGTTTCTTTACTCATGTTTTTACCACAGGCACTACCCGCACCATGATTCGGATAAACGATAAGGTCATCACTCAAAGGCATGATTTTGTTGTGGAGAGATTCGTACAAATGTCCCGCTAATTTTTCTTGAGTGAGGTCAGCAATAACATGCTGCGCTAAATCGGGTCTTCCCACATCACCGATAAACAAAGTATCGCCGGTGATAATGCCATGCTCTTTCCCGTTTTCATCCATCAATAAATACGTCGTACTCTCCAGAGTATGCCCCGGCGTGTGGATGACTTTCACGGAATAATTACCCACTTTAAAAATCTGTCCGTCCTCAGCAGTAATGGCTTCATACGAAGGCTTAGCAGTAGGTCCAAACACGATTTTTGCGCCCGCTTTTTTGACCAAATCCAAATGACCGCTCACAAAATCTGCGTGAAAATGCGTTTCAAACACATATTTTATCTTCGCATGGTCTTTTTTAGCCCGATTGATATACGGCTGTACTTCTCGCAAAGGGTCAAAAATAGCCGCTTCGCCATTGTTTTCAAGATAATAAGCCGCGTGTGCAATACAGCCTGTATAAATTTGTTCGATTTTCATGAGTAAAGTATTTTAAAATTAATAAATGAACATATTAACATGTTATTTCAATAAAAAAAACTGCTCCTTGCAGTACGAATACAAAAGTAAAGGGTGTCCATAACGTTTATACTGAGGGGGGGCATTGGGTCTGATGATTTTCGTCATGTTCATGTGGTTATTGTGAATAATGGTTTGAAGCATGATGGTTTTCATATAAAATACTCGCTAAAAAAAGGGCATCGTCCTGATAGTTCGGTAGGAAATGTCATAAATTAACGATTTCTTTCGCGGCATAGCCGCAAAAGAGTTAGTTCTTATGCAGCTATGCCGCGATACAGACGTCCAAATGGTAAAATTAATCGAGGGAAAGCCCCTTTCGCAAGCAATCTTCATGTTGCGTAAGAACGTTTTGCAGTATATTGCGTTTTAATTAACATACGATGTATATTAGATACATAGTCTACGATTGATTGAAAATTAATATTTTATGTGTCCTATATGCCTATGTGTTACACAAAAAAATGTGTTAAACACTTAAAAAAATAAGATAATTAAAAATGGGAGAACACCATCATCATGACCATTCACACAGCGTAGAATTGACATCTATCAATAAGGCATTCATCATCGGCATTGTGTTGAATATGGCGTTTGTTATAATTGAAACCGTTACCGGCTTTTGGACACATTCGCTTGCATTGCTTTCAGATGCGGGACATAATCTGAGTGATGTGGCAAGTTTGGCGTTATCCTTATTAGCATTTCGTTTAGCGAAGGTGAAAGCATCAGCAAAATACACCTATGGTTTTCGAAAAGCTACTGTTTTAACCGCTCTTTTGAATGCAGTGATTTTGTTAATAGCCATTGGAAGCATCGGTTACGAAGCCATTGTGCGGTTCAGCCATCCGCAGCCCATTGAAGGGAGAACGGTCGCCATAGTATCATTCATTGGTATTATTATCAACAGCATCACAGCTTATCTTTTTAGGCAAGACAAAGAGAAAGATTTGAACGTCAAAAGCGCTTATCTGCATTTGGCAGCCGATGCTTTGGTGTCATTGGGTGTTGTGATAGGTGGGGTTTTGATACTGTATACCCATTGGCTTTGGCTGGATAGTGTAATCAGTTTGGGCATTGCTTTCGTTATTTTGATAGGTACTTTGGGTGTGTTGAAAGACAGTTTGCGCCTTTCTTTGGATGGCGTGCCCGAAAACGTGGATGTAGAAAAAATCAGAACCCGCATTCTATCTTTGTCTCAGGTTTCAGATTTTCACCATATCCACGTGTGGGCGATGAGCACCACAAAAAATGCTTTGACTGCCCATTTGGTCATAAAAGAGACGGCCGATTTTATCGAAATAGAGAAAATAAAAAGTCAAGTCAAGCACGAATTAGAACATTTGAATGTGCATCATAGTACCATCGAGGTTGATACTGAGGGGGGGAGTCATGAAGCTTTGATATGCTGATAATGGGTCAAGTAACCTTTCAATAATAATTTCTACATTTTTCGATTTAACACATAGGCATATAGGACACATAGTTTTTTATAAAAACCTGATAATCAACAAATTACACATAATACTATGTGTCCTATGGGCCTATGTGCTAAATCGAAA
>JANPGW010000158.1:0-7357 GCA_031424115.1 Saprospiraceae bacterium
GCGTTCTACAAGAACAAAAAGCGAAGTTAGAAGTTTCTTTAACTGAAATAGACCGTCAAAGAAATAACGTGGAAGAAGCACTTGCACTACTCAAATCCACCCAAACCCAACTCATCCAAAAAGAAAAACTCGCCTCCCTCGGTGAACTCACCGCAGGTATCGCCCATGAAATACAAAACCCGTTAAACTTCGTCAATAACTTCTCGGAACTCAGTGTGGATTTAGCCAAAGAACTGAATGAAGAAATTGATAAAGACGCTATTGATAAGGATTTAATAAAAGATTTGGTCAATGATTTAACCTCCAACCAAGAAAAAATCAACCACCACGGCAAGCGCGCCAGCAATATCGTCAAAGGGATGCTCGAACACTCGCGCTCGAGTACAGGCGTGAAAGAACCGACTGATATTAATAAACTGGTGGATGAATCTTTAAGGCTTTCCTACCACGCCATGCGCGCCAAAGACAAGAATTTTAATGCCGGTTATACCATGGAATTGGATGAAGCGATTGGTAAAATCAATATCATTCCGCAGGATATGGGGCGGGTTTTGATTAATCTGTTTAATAATGCGTTTTATGCGGTAGCCCCCCAACCCCCCAAAGGGGGACTACCTTACAATGACTCAAAAGGGGAGAACTATGTACCATTGGTAAGTGTGAGTACGCACTACGTCCCTCCCCCTTTGGGGGGGTCGGGGGGGGCTTGTATTATTAAAGTCAAAGACAACGGCAACGGCATTCCCGACAATGTCAAACAAAAGATATTTCAACCGTTTTTTACCACCAAGCCGACTGGTGAGGGGACGGGTTTGGGTTTGTCATTGAGTTATGATATTGTGGTGAAGGGGCATGGGGGGACGTTGGAGGTGGAGAGTACTGAGGGGGTCGGGTCTGAGTTTGTTATTCAATTACCCTTAAAAAATATATGACTATGAAATTGTTAACGCCTATTTTTCTACTGATTGCCTTCACTGCTTTTGCTCAACGAGGCAATATTTTTACAATTGACAGCCTGCCTACTGAGGGGGTGCTTTTAGATAAAGGTTGGAAATGGCACGAAGGTGATAATCCCGATTTTGCAAAAGCTGATTTTGATGATTCGGCTTGGGAGGGTATTGACCCGACGAAGGATATTTTTGAATTGCCCCAACTCGACAAGGCCGTCGGACAAATGGGCTGGTTCAGAATCCGGCTTTCACTTAATGCTGCCCTGCGCCGGCAACTAGCGATGCAACTGAATCAGTCCGGGGCTTCGGAAATTTATTTGAATGGCGAGTTGATCCATCGGTTTGGCGTAATCAGCCCGAATCCGGCTCAAATCGAAGCTTTTACACCGAATGGCAGTGTGCTTTCGTTTCCGCGTTCGACCAACCCGGTGCAGGTGTTGGCTGTCCGATATGCACTCCAACCCCATATTCGGTATGGTCAGCATTTCGGGACTCAAAACCCGGCCCTCTCCATTCGATTAAATACGGTGGAACAGGGAGCTGCGGTGGTTAACCAGCAAATGGTGGTCGAACGTAGCAGTAATATATTCGTCGGCGCATTAGGTATTCTAACTATTCTTTTTCTGGCGTTTTTCCTGTTTTTCCCCGTCCGAAAAGAAAGCCTCTACTTTGCCATCTATGCACTGGGACAGGCCATTTCGTGGTCAATATTCAATCGGCTACATGTGCTTACCCCGGTTGGAGAATTGTTTTTGCGGAATAATGTCTTTCTTATCATTCAGACCATTAGCTATTTGTTTCTGCTCCAATCGGTTTATACAACGCTGGCTCAAAAACGAGGGTGGCTATTTTGGGGGTTAATGATTTTGGGAATGGTCGCTATTTGGTGTGGTATCTATGCGTATGGCTGGGGGTGGTATGTGTTTGCTATTGGGGTTACCACTATCGTTAACCTCGATGCCACAAGAGTGGCCCTTGTGGGGACCCGAAAGAATCAGAAAGGAGCCTGGATTATCGTTGTCGGCGGCTGCGTATACTTGATCTGCTGGCTGTTTTTTCAACTGATTGATTTAAGTATCTACTTGCAACCTGATTTAAGGGGAATCTTTTTTCTGGTTTCCTATCTGAGCATTCCAGTTTCGTTTGCCATTTTTTTCGGCTATGACTTTGGCTTGACCAACCGAATTTTAGTGCAAAAGCTTACCGAAGTAGAAACCCTCTCCGCTGAAAAGCAACACATCCTGACTACTCAAAACGAAACGCTTGAAAAACAAGTAACAGAACGTACCGCCGAGTTAGTACATAAAAACCGAGATTTGGAAATCGAAGCGGCTTTGGAAAAAGTGCGGGCAAAGTCATTGGAAATGCAGCGAAGTGATGAATTAAAGGAGGTTGTGGCAACACTTTATGAGCAACTACGGCATTTGGGTTTTCAATATGGTGCAGCTTGTATATTTATCATAGATAAAGAAACCAACGACTTGATACAATGGGTAAGTGGGTTTAATCAATCGGAATATCCAATAGGTTATTATATAAAATATTTCAATCATCCTGTTTGGGAAGCGCAATTTACAGCATGGAAAAATGGCGATAAATACATAGAGTTATTATTAGCAGGTGAGGAAAAGAAGGTTTTTGACGGATATATGTTTACCCAAACAGATTTTAAGAACTTTCCAGAACATGGTAAAGCCTTTATGCAATCATTGCCATCCGTTGTGTTCTCCTTAGCTTTTTTGAAGCACGGCGCATTACAATGGGGACCGGAGAAACTCAATGATGAACAAGCCAAAATACTGCAAAAATTTGCTGTTGTTTTTGAACAGGCTTATACCCGTTTCCTTGATTTACAAAAAGCGGAAGCACAGGCAAGAGAAGCAGAAATAGAAGTTGCTTTAGAGAAAATAAGAAGCAGAACTTTAGCTATGCACAAATCTGATGAACTCAAAGAAGTAAGTGCTTTGGTTCGTGAAAAACTAAAAGAACTTAATGTAGTACTTGGAACAATTGCGTTTTGGTTTTTTGATAAAGAAAGAATGAGTTCTACTTTTTGGGTAGCCAATGAAATACAACACGAAGACTTGGTTTCGCTGCCTTATGATGAAAATATTATGAAACAAGATACTTGTTTAAAAGATAGTTGGGAAGCCGTATTATCCGGTAAAGACATTATCAATAAAAAATATACCAATGAGCAGATAAATATATACTTTGAATACATATTTGCCCATAATAGCTTGACGGTTGTGCCTGCTAATGTACGAGAATTTGTAAAACAAGCAGAATGTCTAACAGAGTGTTTATTCATCGAAAAAAATTCAACCTTATATGCAGATAGCTGGAATGGGCAATCGTATAGCGACGAAATGATAAGTGTTTTGAAACGCACTGCCAAAGTATTTGAGCAGGCATACGTGCGCTTCCTCGACCTTCAAAAAGCAGAGGCACAAGCACGGGAAGCGCAAATCGAGGTCGCTTTGGAAAGAGTGCGTAGCCGAACAATGGCAATGCACAAAAGCGACCAATTGGCAGGTGTTATGTCGGTGTTGTGTAAGGAAATTTTGAACCTTGGTATTCACCGAGAGGATATGGAAACTTGCTATATAGCAACCTTTGAAGGCAATGAATGTGCTGGCGAAATATACTTAACTACTTCCAACGGCGATATAATACCAGATTCATTTCGAGCAAGATACGATGAAGATTATTATTTTAAACAAATATATGAAGCTTGGAAAAATGGTGATTCGTCTCTTTTCCTTCATGGAGAAGGCGATGAATTATTAAAACATTTTGCCTTTTTGTATAATAGTATTCCTGCAACTTCTTCAATAAGAGAAATGCGGGCAGAAGACCATAGGCAACTTCCTTATGAAACATTTAACTATATCTTATATTTCTCACAAGGATATTTAGACGTTATAACGCGCATTCCAGTACCTGAATATTACGAAGTTTTCAAACGTTTTGGCAGTACTTTACAACAAGCCTATACCCGTTTCCTCGATTTACAAAAAGCGGAAGCACAAGCACGGGAAGCGCAAATAGAAGCCGCTTTAGAAAGGGTTCGTAGCAGAACTATGGCAATGCAAAAAAGTGAACATCTCGTCGAAGTCATCAATGTGGTGGCAGAGCAATTATTGCAATTGAATTTTCGATTGAATACGGCTTCTTTTTTCTTAAATGATGAATCCGAAGAGTTTACTTTTTGGCTTGCGGCTATCGGTGAATCAAATCCTGATAAGATTGTGATACCCAAATTGTCGCATCCTGTATTGAACAATATCAAAGAAGCACAGAAAAACGGCGTGGGCTTTTGGGCGGATAATTTAAGTTTTGAAGAAAAAAATACGTGGTTTCAGCACGTATTTGCTCATTCTTCTGGTAGAGTGCCAGAAGATAGGCAAAAATACATCTTAAATACTGAGGGGTATGCAAGGTCTGTCGTTTTGATGAAACAAATCGGTTTGTTCATTGTCAATTATGTGCCACAACCTTATACGGATGCAGAAAATGCTATTTTTAAACGTTTCGCTTTTGCTTTTGAGCAGGCTTATATCCGTTTTTTGGATTTGAAAAAAGCAGAAGCGCAAGCACGAGAAGCACAAATAGAAATCGCTTTAGAAAGAGTAAGAAGCAAAACTATGGCGATGCAACATAGTAATCAACTGCGTGAAATTGCAGCAACAACACTTGAGCAATTGCAAAGCCTTGGATTTACTTATGGTGCCTGTTCGATAGTCATTATGGATGCCGTATCTGGTGATATGGTTTGGTGGATGTCAGGCTTTGAAAAAGATTATCCCACCTGTTACCAAAATTATTATTTCGAACATCCATTTTATTTGGCACAACTCAATAATTGGAAAGAAGGTAAAAAGTATGCAGTAATGGTATGCGAAGGTGAGGATAAAAAAGCCTATGATAAATTTATTTTCAGCAAAACAGAATTTGTGAAAATACCCATTGAACTTCAGAAAATAATGCAAGCGTTTGAAAAAATCACTTTTTCTAATGCCTATATGCAGCACGGTGCTTTATCGTGGAGTACTGAACCGTTAGATGAGGAATATGCAAAAATCTTACAAAGATTTGCAGGTGTTTTTGAGCAATCCTATACCCGCTTCCTCGATTTGCAAAAAGCAGAAGCACAAACACGAGAAGCACAAATTGAAACGGCTTTGGAACGTGTTAGAAGCCGAACTATGGCAATGCAACATAGTAAAGAATTAGCAGAAACTGCTTCATTATTGTTTAAACAGGTAATTGATTTGGGCGTAAATGCTTTTGCCATTGTTTTTCAATTTTGGTTAGAAGATGGTATATCTACTACTTGTTGGGCGAGCGGCGGTGATGGCATGCAACCCTCTTTTAGGATTCCTCATACGGTAGAACCCTTCCATTATCAAATTTATAAAGCATGGAAAAGACATGAAGATTTCTTCGTAATGGAGACTGAAGGGGTTGAATTAGTAGAAGCCTATCGGTTCCTGATTAAGCAAATGGGCGGTAAAGAGGTCATTGATAATATTGAAAATTCAGGGTTTCCAATACCAAAATTTCAAGTAACACATTGCGCTTTCTTTTTACAGGGGTATATCATGTTCAATACATATGAGCGGACACCAGAAGCCCATGATATTTTTAAACGCTTTGGGAAAGTATTTGAACAAACTTATACCCGTTTCCTTGATTTGCAAAAAGCAGAAGCACAGGCACGAGAGGCACAAATAGAATTAGCTTTAGAAAAAGTAAGGAGTAAATCAATGAGTATGGCAAAGACAGACGAAATTAGTCATATTACTTCTTTACTTTTTTCGGAATTAACGCAGCTCGACTTGGAATTCAATCGCTCTGTTATCATCACTTTTGATAAAGATTTAAAAGGTATGGTTTATTGGTTGGCTGGTCCAGAAGGGCTATTATCGAAAAATGGATTTCATATACCTTTGTTTGACCATTCTTTGAACCAAGCTCTTATTGATAACTATAAAGAGAAAACTGAAAAATGGACTTTTCGACTCGAAGGTGATAATAAGAAAAAATGGGATGATATAGCTTTTGTAGAGTCGGACCTACAGCATCTACCCGATTTTATTAAAGAGAGTATGATAAATTATGGCGATATGTGCTTTTCTATGTCAAGTGCAGGGTTTGGTAGTTTAATGATTGCAGGTCGTGAACCTGTGAATGAAGCACAATTTGATATTATTCTTAGATTTTCTAAAGTTTTTGACCAAACTTATACCCGTTTCAACGATTTGAAACAAGCTGAAGCCCAAGCCCGTGAAGCTAAAATTGAAGCCTCCCTTGAGCGTATACGCAGCCGAGCAATGGCGATGAATACTTCCGACGAGTTCAACGCAATGATAGGATTTATTTATGCAGAATGTATCAAACTTAATATGCACATCGACAGGGGTTTTATTATGACATTTGATAATAATACAAATGATGCCTATTGGTGGATTGTCAGTGCAGAAGCCCCTGATATGCCTATGAATTTTTTGGTAAAACACCATGAGTTTGCGCCGAGTTTGGCAATTCTAAAAGGTTGGCATAACCATGAACAAAAATGGTCTTATCTTTTAGAAGGTACAAATAAAAAGACTTGGGACGATTATATATTCGTAGAAACCGAATTGTCACAATTGCCCGAATTGGCAAAAGTGAATATGCGTTCAGCTAAAAGTATTATACTCAATGCCTCTTTTCAAAATTTTGGCTGCATCATGCTTTCTTCTTTCGAGCCATTAAGTGACGAATATTTTGATTTATTGGTGCGCTTATCTAAGGTGTTTGACCTCGCTTATACCCGTTTCCTTGATTTGCAACTTAAAGAAGAGCAATCTGTAAAAATATCTCAAGAAAAACAAAGGTTAGAAGCGGCTTTAAAAGAACTTCAAGCCACCCAAACCCAACTCATACAAAAAGAAAAACTCGCCTCACTCGGCGAACTCACTGCGGGCATTGCCCATGAAATTCAAAATCCCTTGAATTTTGTCAATAATTTCTCGGAACTCTCTGTCGATTTAGCCAAAGATTTGAATGATGAAATACATAAACCCGACATTGATAAAGACTATATTGAGGAATTACTAACGGATTTAACGTCAAATCAAGAGAAAATAAACCACCATGGCAAACGCGCCAGCAGCATTGTAAAAGGTATGCTCGAACATTCCCGTACAAGTACAGGTGTAAAAGAATTGACCGATATTAATAAATTGGCTGATGAATATTTACGCTTGTCGTATCATGGCATGAGAGCAAAAGACAAGGATTTTAATGCTGATTTCAAAACAGAATTTGACGAGAACTTACCTAAAATCGAAGTTATTCCTCAAGATATGGGACGGGTTTTATTGAATTTAATTAACAATGCTTTTTATGCAGTTAAAGCC
>JANPGW010000159.1:0-14167 GCA_031424115.1 Saprospiraceae bacterium
TTAGTCTACCTTAATAATATAGCTATTAATACCCTTAAAGCCAGCGGCTTTAAACCTATAAAAAATACTTTTGCTAAATTCGCCAATAAAGTCAATGAACTTATTAAATTATTTAAAAATTAGAACCAATCAACCCTGCCCAAAGGGGGAACGCCTACTAAATATGATAAATATTTTCAATAAAAAACGTTTTTATCATTTCCCGAGTGCTACTCCCCCTTTGGGAGTCAGGGGGCTATTTTATTTATCTTTTGACCATAACAACAAAGGGTGAGTTTCAAATTTGCTCAAGTTCGTTGCATTAAATGTACCATCTTCATATATGACATATCGAATTTTGCGACACACCAATTTTTCTGCTTTTTCAATCAAATTAACCAAATAAGAAGTATCGATATCGCCGACAAAAATTAAATCAATCATATCGCTGTCCGAGCCTTTTGAAAAATCGCCCGTTAGAAACACGCGTTCAACATTGCCTAAACGCTCAATAACATTTTCAATGACATGATCAAGACCGACTTGTTTTAATAAAATGTTATGGATTTCATTAAAAAGAGGATGTAAAGTGTTGGCTTGAAACACTTTTTTATTGCCCACAAGCTCAGATTTAAGCATGCCGGCTTGTTCAAAACGATTGATTTCCACCCTAATTGCGTTGGTTGATTCACCAAACTCGCTTTCAAGACCCCGTAAGTATGCCTTAGTATTGCTGTTCAAGAAGAACTTCAGCAATAATTTTACACGAGTTTTAGAGGAAATTAAGGCTTCTATCATTATCAACACAAATTTGAGTAGCAAAATTACTCAAATTTGTATTATTTTTCATTTATTATACTGAAAATTATGAAGAATCTTCAATATTTTGAATCAATATATTCACAAAGTATATGTCCTATCAAGATATGCATCTCCTGAATATGAGCTGTAATGTCCGACGGAACGATGATTTCGGCATCTGCTACCCCCCTCAGAATCCCGCCATCTTTACCCAAAAATAGGACAGTTATTAAGCCGTTTCTTTGTGCGGCTTCAACTGCTTTTACGATGTTGGCGCTGTTTCCGGAAGTTGAAATGCCAATAAAAACGTCTCCTTTTCTACCTAAACCTTCCATTTGACGGGCAAAAATATGCTCAAAACCATAATCATTCGCAATCGCTGTCAAGGCAGAAGTATCAACCGTCAATGCAATCGCCGGCAACGAACGCCGCTCTTTGACAAACCGACCGACAAACTCCGCTGCAATATGTTGCGCATCAGCCGCCGAACCGCCGTTGCCGGCAAGTAATATTTTACCCCCCCTCAGTATAGCCGCGTTACAAAGGGTACAAATTTTCAGAATATCATTTTCCAAAGTAGCTAACCGCTGAGCTGTTTCAATATGAGTGGTAATGATTTTTTGTATATTCAATTTTTACTGCTTTTAATTAGTAGTACGGTAGTTTTTAGTGTGTGTTGTTTAGTTTTTAGAAATACTAAACAACACACACCATTATTAATAGTACCTATTGGGTGTCAAATAATTTTGGATGTAATCTTCAATGCCTTCTTCCAATGTATAAAATCCGGCAATGTAGCCTTGAGAAATCAGCTTACTCATTTTAGCTTCCGTAAAATATTGGTATTTATCTCTGATGTCTTCCGGTGTTGGTATATAATTGATTTTCAAAGGTTTGTCAACGTTTGTGAATACATTTTTCACCAAATCTTTGAAAGGGCGCGCCTTGCCTGTTCCTAAATTATAGATACCGGATTGTACGTTTTCGTAGTTTTCAAACAAAAACCACAACACTTTCAACACATCTTTGACATAAACAAAATCCCGCATTTGCTCGCCGTCGGCATATTCGGGATGATGGCTTTTGAAAAGATTGACCTCGCCGTGGGCTTGTATTTGATTAAAAAAATGAAAAATCGTGCTCGCCATTCTGCCTTTATGGTACTCATTGGGGCCATATACATTGAAAAATTTCAAACCGAACCATTTGAAGTTGTTAGTAGTCAGTGGGTCAGTAGTCAGTTCGGTACTGTCCCATTGACTACTGTCCCATTGACTACTAACAACCCATTTATCAAACTCATTTTTTGAAACCCCATAGGGATTCAGCGGATGCAGTTGAAAAGATAATGACGGGTCATTGTCATTATAACCCAAATCGCCATTACCGTAAGTAGCGGCTGATGAAGCATAAACTATTGAAATTGAATGTTTTACACAGATGTTAAAAACATCTTTTGAATATTGAACATTGAGTTTTTCATGAATAGCGTAATCAAATTCTGTGGTATCTGTTCGCGCTCCTATATGAAAAACGAAGGATACTGAAGGGGCGTTTTTGGCCAACCACTCTATAAATATTTCCCTCTCTATGCGTTGAGCGATATTTTTACCAACCAGATTAGGCTCTTTTTCCATTTTCGAAAAATCATCAACGGCAATAATATCTTTGATGCCTTTTTTATTCAAAAAACCAATTAAACAACTTCCAATAAACCCGTATGCGCCTGTTACTACAATCATATTCATTTCGATTTTGAGGTGCAAATTTCTGTTTTTAAAATGGTTATTTCATTTTTTAGCTTAAAAAAAGTCTCGCTGAGTTTTCAACGAGACTTTTTGCGCCTCCCGAGGTTTAGGGATAACACTCTTAAATATAGATGTTTTAGATGGGAAAAGTAGTTATTTTTTTTCTTCTTCGCCTAATTCATAACCTTGTAAGATGCCTTTTTCGATAGCCGGTACCCCCCTTTGCATCCACCGCGGCATGGGCGCGCCTTTGAGGTAATAATCAAAAAATTGCTGCATCCGAATTTGATAATCCACCCGATTTTGCACTTTGACGGGCCAATGAGGTTCATCATTGTAATTGAGCAGCCAAACAGGTTTATTCAATCGGCGGAGCGCGCCGAAAAATTCGATGCCTTGATACCACGGTACCGCGCCATCTTTATCATTGTGCAATATCAAAACGGGTGTCTGCACTTTGTCAACGCTGAAAATGGGTGAATTTTCAAGAAAACGCAAGGGATATTCCCACAAACTGCCTCCAATGCGGCTTTGCGTATGCTCGTATTGAAACATGCGCATCACGCCGGTTTCCCAACGGATGCCGCCATAGGCACTAATCATATTTACGACGGGCGCACCGGAACCGGCACATTTAAACATATTGGTTTTGGTAATCAAATAAGCTACCTGATAGCCGCCCCAACTATGCCCTTGAACGGCAACGTTTTTTTCGTCCACAAAGCCTTTATCAATCAGATGAGTTACGCCTGCGACTACTGAATTAAGGCAACTTTCGCCCGGATAACCCGTGCGGTAGGGAATATCGGGATTGAAAACCAAATATCCTCTGTTACTATAAAAAGTGTAATTTATTTGAGACCGTAGCGGTTCAAGCGTGCGGTAATTATTCAAATCGTCGGAGCTTTTTTCGTAAAAGTTGACAATCATCGGATATTTTTTCTTGGGGTCAAAATCAGCCGGTTTGACGAGCATCCCTTTGAGTTTTTGCCCGTCGAGGGAAGTCCATTCAACAAGTTCGATGCTACCCCAATTGTATTCGTTTTGTTGCGGATTGACATCGCTGATGCGTTGGGTTTTTGTCAAATCGGTAGCATAAAGCAAGTCCGGGAAGGTCTGAAAATTTTGTTTGGACAGCACCATACCCAAAGCATCTTTAGCTTTTAAAACCCGTTCCGAAAATTTAAAATTATCCAAAAACTCGCCGGAAACAGTTTTAGCTGTTAAATCTAAATAGGCATAACCTTCTTTTTTATCAGTTTCATTAAAAACGTGCAGTAAAAGGCGAGCATTCGGCTCAATAAAACGTTCTTCATCGTCGAGTTTGACGTACCGATAAACATTTTTCTGGGCGCGACCTTCGGTCAGTCGTTTAGCGTTGCCTATACTGAGGGGGTCAATTTGCCAAACATCATAGCGGTCATAAATCAAAATGGACTTGTCATCGCGCATCCAAGCCAGGTGATTGTACGAAGAAGGATTGTCCGGCACATCGTTTTCTTCTTCATAAAAAGGAACGGTTTTATTGTCAGTCAAGCGAATCGTTTTTTTATTTAAAATAGAATAAGCCAACCAAACCGAATCGAGCGCATTGTACCAATAAACATACTTACCAAAAGGCGAAATACGAGCAACGCCACGCACTTTTTGCGCAATCGGCGTTCTATTGCCGGTTTTCAAATCCACCAAATAATAATCTCTACCGGCATAACCTTCCCAAGTCGCAGCCCTCGCATAAGGCTCGTCGGTATAGCCAATAGCTACATCACTGTTCTTACTATCCGTATAACTTATTTCTGGCATTTCAGAATCAGAAAGGGATATAACTTGTTGATTGGCAATGTGATACACAGCATCATAACTGCGTTTGCGTTCGTTTTCGAGTTGAACTTTTTGTTGGGTATGGAGTTTGGTATCGGTATGACTCCACACCTCCACGCTCACAATTTCTTCGGGCAGCAGGGTCGTATCATTCAAAATGGGTTGTTGCGCCACGCCAAAATAGAGTTTAGAGCCATCTTCCGAAAAATTCGGTTTGGCATTTTCGCTGACCAAGCCATTTTTTATAAACCCAAAGTTAGTGTTAGAGCGAGCAATGATTTTGGCACTGTCCATATTATCCGTCCAAAACATCAAATTAAATGGTCGAACGCGCTCTTTGGTGGTATCCACATCCGCAATAAACGCCACTTGGTTGCCATTTTCATCTAAGGAAATTTGTTTGTATTTGCCTTTTTTCCTAAAAATGGTTTTTAACGCATTCTTATCACAATCAAAAACATGTACGGCGGCAGTTACAACTGAATCTTTCCCCGTATCGGCTACCAAAAAGCGTTTACCCCGTTTCGCAAACGTATATTCTAAAGCATAGAAAAAAGTATCTTGCTTGCTTGAGGCAAGATTGTACAAAATGACTTTTGAGCCATTGTCTTTGTCTTCTTTTTTTAATTTGGGTTTGGGAGCAACGGTGCTATCTTTGGTGGCATTTTTACCGTTTTTATCTTCTTTTTCGGGTTTATCAGCTTCAAGTTGGTAGGCAACAAAACCTGACCATTTTTGGGGGAGATTGAAAGATTTGACGTTGGCTACTTTTTTTAAATCGCCTGTAGCGAGCGTATAAATACCCAACGAATCTTTCGGTAAATCTTCATCTTTAACCTTTTTACGGCGTTTGGCTTTGAGCGAATCAAGTGGTTGCTTGATTTTAAAAATTAGGAAAGCATTATCTTCTGTAAACCGTCCTTCTGTACCGCGTGGAAAAATGGTTGTCGAAGCGCTAATCGCATTCCAAAGATATAGATTAGGATCCCCCTCAGTATTGGAGAGTGTGATATAGCTGACCCATTTGCCATCATTAGAAATGCGCTGTTGGTCAATTTTTTTCCAAATGCCATATACCTCATGGCTCATGGTTTTTTTCTGAGCCACAACGCAGGATGTAAGGAGTAAAAAACAGATAAAAGTAGAATTTTTTTTCATTATAATAGGTTGTAAACTTTAGACTTTTAGAATGACTTGGATAAGATGGGAAAAATATAACATTGTGCGCAAATAGATTGCATAATATGTTATCAAAATTTTTTCAAGGCCGTAGCAGATGTTTTTTTTATACAAAATGGGAAAAAATGCATACAAAAGCCACCCGTTATGCGTTAGTATGTCAGGTTTTGAAAAAAGAACAATTTAATCAGTTATCATTGAGAATGAAATATTTGAGTATAGTGTTAGGGTGTGTACTCCTTTTGAGTTTTACGGCGGTGGGTACATGGCGCGAATTCAATAGTTTTGAGGGGAAATTCAGGGTATTGACCCCTACCGGCGAGATGACCGAAAAAACGAGTAAAATGAAAACGGCTATGGGCGAACTGGTTTACCACCAATTTATCTATAAACCCGAAGATAAAAATGCCGAAAACGTCTTTTATTTAGTCAATTATTGCGATTACCCCCAAGGCACTTTTCCTAAGGATTCGACGGATCTGATTCATGATTTTTTGGAAGCGACGGTGGAGTCGTCGGCTGAAAGCGTGAAAGGGACGATTCCCTATCAATCAGATATTCAACAATTGGGGCATAAAGGGAAAGTTTGGCGCGTGCAATATAATCAAGACAATGCTCAGGTGAAAAACAAATGTTATCTGGCCGGAGACCGTTTTTATTTGCTTCAAGTTATGACTTTGAAACAGCACAGCTTGAATCCTTCGATTGATAAGTTTTTGGATTCTTTTCAAATATTTTGAGGCGTCCGGTATTTTCTAAGGCTTAATTTTTTTTGGTGTGGGTCGAGAATGTATCTTTGAGAAAAATTTAGCACTCTAAAAATGAATATTTGCGTTTTCCCCGGCTCTTTTGATCCCATTACGGCGGGTCATGTGGATATTGTCAAACGGGCTTTGCCGCTTTTTGACAAAGTGATTATTGCTATTGGCATCAACTCCCAAAAAAACTATCTTTTCTCGTTGGAGCAACGCATTCAATGGATTCACGATGTTTTTGTTGATGAACCCAAAGTGTCTATTGATAGTTTTGAAAAACTCACGGCAGATTTTTGCAGTAAAGTGAATGCTAAATGGATACTGAGGGGTCTTCGCAATGCCTCGGATTTTGATTATGAAAAGACCATTTCACAGCTCAATTACATTGTTGGCGATGGTGTTGAAACGATGTTTTTAATTTCATTACCACAATATTCCCATATTTCGTCCACTATTGTCCGCGAAATCATCAAAGGTGGTGGTAATGCGTCTCCGTTTTTACCGAAGGAAGTAAAGATATAAACCATTCTCTTTTGAAAATCTCCGCCGAATAGTACATTTTCTGGTGTACTTTTCGGCTTTTTGATTTAAAAAACTAATTTTGCGCTGCTTTAACAGTTTATAAATAACAAAATCAAATTCCTGTCAATAAAACTAACCAAATAGAATATGTCAAACGCATTTTACCATGTGCCAAAAACGGTTAATGAAACCATTCTGACTTATCAAGCGGGCTCTTCTGAAAAAATTGCTTTAAAAGCAGCTTTAAAAGCGGCTAAAGACAAACAGATTGATGTGCCGATGTACATCGGTGGCAAGCACGTAACCACGGATAATAAAGTGGCAATGCATCCGCCGCATGAGTTGAGCCATGTTTTGGGCTATTTTAACCAAGGGGATAAAAGCCACGTGGAGGCAGCTATTGAAGCCGCATTGAAAGCCAAACCGATGTGGGAAGCCATGAATTGGCAAGACCGCGCCGCTATTTTTCTAAAAGCGGCGGATTTGTTGAGCGGCCCTTATCGGGCCAAAATGATGGCGGCGACCATGTTGTGTCAATCCAAAAATGCTTATCAAGCAGAGATTGATTGTATTGCAGAATTGGCGGATTTTCTCCGTTTTAATGTGCAGTTTATGACCCAAATCTACAATGAGCAACCTAATAGCTCGGCGGGAATTTGGAATAGAACCGAATATCGGGCGCTTGAAGGCTTTATTTTTGCTTTGACGCCTTTCAATTTTACGGCTATTGCCGGCAATTTGGGCGCGGCTCCGGCTATGTTGGGCAATACGGTCGTTTGGAAACCGGCAGATAGTCAGATTTATTCGGCGAATGTAATTATGGAAATTTTTGAAGAAGCAGGTCTTCCGGCGGGTGTTATCAATCTTGTGTACGTGGATGGACCCACGGCGGGGGATGTCATTTTTAAACACAAGGATTTTGCGGGCCTGCACTTCACGGGCAGTACGGGCGTTTTTCAAAAATTATGGCAAACAATTGGGCAAAATATTGCCAATTATCGCTCTTATCCGCGCATCGTGGGTGAAACCGGCGGTAAAGATTTCGTGATGGTACACCCTTCTGCTGAACCTAAAGCGGTGGCTACAGCGTTGAGTCGGGGTGCTTTTGAGTTCCAAGGGCAAAAATGTTCGGCTGCTTCGCGGGCTTACATTCCTAAATCAATGTGGAAAGCGGTCGAAAAACACCTAAAAGAAGATTTGAAAAGCTTTAAAATGGGCACAACCGAGAACTTTACTAATTTCATCAATGCCGTGATTGACGAAAAGGCTTTTGATAAAATCAAGAGTTACATTGACGATGTGAAAAAATCGGATGATGCCGAAATTTTGATTGGTGGTGGCTGCGATAAGTCAAAAGGCTATTTTATTGAGCCGACGGTCGTGTTGGCGAAGACCCCTCAGTATAGAACGATGTGTGAAGAAATTTTTGGTCCCGTTTTGAGTATTTATGTGTATGCGGACAAAGATTTTGAAAAAACGCTGGACATTGTGGATGTATCGTCACCTTATGCTTTGACGGGTTCTATTTTCGCAACTGACCGTTATGCCATCAATATGGCTTTCGACAAATTGCGCCATGCGGCGGGTAATTTTTATATCAATGATAAACCTACCGGAGCGGTAGTCGGTCAACAACCTTTTGGGGGTGCGCGGGGTAGCGGTACAAACGATAAAGCGGGTTCTGCTTTGAATCTGTATCGGTGGTTATCTGCGCGAACTATTAAAGAGACATTTGTACCTCCTACGGATTATCGCTATCCGTTTATGTCTGAAGAGTAAATTGTTTTGTATTAAATAAACGCCCATTTCGTCATTGAAATGGGCGTTTTGGTTAAGTACAATGTAAGCCAATTCTTACTATTTAGTTGGATAATCCTAACAAGAAGCCGATTGTGAAATTGGCATCCCAATCAAAAACAAATTGAAGACAATCTGTACCGTCAGAAACAGCTTTATAGATATTCAGACCGGCTTTTGTTTTGGCATCGCCGCCGTCCTTATATTTTTCTGGGGCATTGAGCACGGTAAAACGTTCTTTTCCGGTGCGAACTTGTTTGGCTAAACTAAAAGGCACACCGCCAATGATGAAACATGTTTTCCGGCGAGCGGAAGGAACCCGTTCAGAAAGGCGTTTAACGTCACTGTAAACTGTTCCGTCTGCTACATTGTTTTGAAAATATTTGGCACCATGGGTTTCAATCGTTTTGATTTGCCCGCCTTCCAGCCACGCAATTTTGGTATTGCCGGAGCCAATATCACACACGAAAGCATCCTCTTCGTAGTCTTTAGGAAGGACGCATTTTAGGCCTAATTTAGCTTCTTGGTCGGCTGTAACAGCATTAACGACATAGCCCATGTTTTTCAAAAAAGAAATAATTTTACCAGTAATTTCCACTTTTTGCGCACCGGAACTGATGACAAAATGGATATCACGGGGAGTGACACCATAATTCAACATATTGCTGATATAATTTTTTAATCCTCCTTTAATATCCTCGTCAGAAGCTAATTTTTCATAAACAAGGCTGGCGCCGAAATCTGCTTTTTCCAACTTCCAATTTTTTTGTTGGTCAACGCGAATAATGAATGAGTTAAAACCACTTGCCCCTAATTCTACAACTCCTTTCAACTTACCGTTGAGGGGTTCTTTGGGTTTGTATTCAAATACGGGACGGTTACCGGGTGCTGTCGAACTATTGTCAGACTTACTGGGTGTTGAGCCGCTATTGTCTGCTGGCGTTGATTTAATGTCATCTGAAGTAGAATTTGTTGGAACAGACGTTTCTGTACCCGCTGGTTTCTTGAATTTATCACTTAATTCGGGCAAGAATTTTTTTACCCCAAAATAAAGACCCAACACGATACCCACTACAATAAGTAAACGTGCAAATGGTGTTAAACGGCTCATAGAGTTTTTATTTTTTTAATGAAGAAAAGAATTTTATGTGTCGATATCTGAAATTATATCAGAAATTACGCAATACTACATTATTTGATTGATATAAACAAGATTTTTATACATAAACACTTTAGAGGATTTTTAAAGGTATTATCGAGACAAAAAGTATATTTAACCTTTTAAAATAAGGCATTCTTATGTTATGAAAAAATCAATTCTGCAAAATATAATTTTTCTTGTAGGCTTTATGGGCTTGTGCTATTATTTTAATTATCAGCATATTGCTACGCTTGCGCCTTAAAACGTGAATGTCAGGAGTTTTAATGTGTATCGATTGTGAGGTTTTTTAAATTTTTAGGGGTTGTGTAATATGTTTATTAAATTTGGTTACTTTTTTCACAAAGTGGTTATTCGACCTTATTACACAACCTCAAAAATGGATTAACAATAACTCTAAAATAGTGAAATATGCGACAGAAAACAATTTACTTCCTATCATTTTTGACTTTTATTTTATGTTCAAACGATATGAAAAAATCAAATAGCGGGACACATAAAGTAGTATGTAATAGAGCACACCTCAGGGCGTTCCCTAATTTCAATTCAAAATCCTTAGGAATAATAGAAGCAGGGGAGCCAATAATTTACATCAAGGAAAGTAAATATAAAGAGAAAATTAAGATAAATAACCAAGAACCAATAGCAAACTGGATTTATTGTTCTTACAATAATAAGCAAGGTTGGATTTACGGTGGTTGTTTAGAAGTAACAGACAACCAATCTTTCAATCGGCAAAAAGACAGTAATCTATATCTGTCAAATAGAATTATTGCGTATCAAGAAGTACCGGATGACTTTGAAAATTCACCGAATGCGGATAAATCAAAATGTTTCTTCAGTAGTGAAGGAGATTGTGGAGGAGGAGATTTGATTTTTTTGAATGAGAAGGAAGTAATTATAGCGTTTTATTGTTGCTGTTCTTCATCTTCATACCGGAAAGGTACTTATAATGTTGTACAGGATGAGGTGATTTGTCGTTTTGGGAACACAGAAATTTTCGCAGATGACCCAAATGGTGAAGGCAAATTTAAGGTTGAGAAGAAATTTATTGACCCAATAGTTTTTGATTTTACTATACAATATTGCAATACCGGCGAAATATACTTACAAAATAAAATGGATAAAGAGGAGGGGAGTACTTATGGTGTTTTTTCTTCTGAAACTGTTAAAAAGGTCATTGACAAAATAAAAGAAGAAAAGGCTTGGGAATATTTAAGGTAGTGTAAGAGTGGTTTTTAGGAGTCAGATGCTTCAAAAGCATCTGACTCCTAAAAACTTACGCCTTTGTCTCAGGCTTCAACGAAAATTTAGCAAGCTTGCCTTTTTTGATGTACTTTTTGGATAAGCGTTTAAAATCTTTGGTGGTCAAAGCATTGACCCATTCATTGTATTTCTGCATTTCCATGATGTCAAGCCCGTTTTGATATGATTGGGACAACATACCCATCCAAAAGCGATTTTCTTTCAAATCCGTTTCGCGCTCGCGGAGGAATGTTTCTTTGACTTTGACCAAATTTTTATCCTCACAGCCATCTTTGATAACAGTTTCCACTTCCGCCAAAGCATCTTTGGTGAGTTCTTCCGCTTTTTCAGGGGCGCAACCGAAACTGATTGTCAATTGATAATATTCCTTGGGGAATTTAGTCAAACTTGGATACACCTGAACGCCATACGAACCGCCTTTTTCTTCTCTGATTTTTTCTCTCAGTTTGATATTGAGCAATTTTACGAGGGCATTCATCTCGAAATTGTTCTTCCGGGTGAATTCATATTTACCCAAATAAGTCAACTGAACTGTGCTTTTTGGCTCAATACCTTTGGAGACTGATTTAGTAATCGCTTTGTCAGTGGGTACAACTTTCGGGTCTGTCCAAGTTTCTTTTCTGCCTTTTGTTGGCAAACTGGCGATGTAGGTTTCAACGAGCGGCTTGAAAGTCGCTTCGTCAATATTGCCCACGTAGAAGAAAGTAAAATCGCCCGCATCCGCAAAACGGTCTTTATAAATTTCAAAAGCTCGGTCAATATTGATATTATCCAAATCTTCCACTTTTGACGGTTGACGGCGTGGGTGATTGTTGTATAAAGCCACTTGTACGGAATCACGGAACGCCGACTCGGGATTTTTATTCATGTTTTCCATAAAACCTTTTTGCTGTTGCAAGAGGTTTTTGAACATCTTTTCATCTTTGCGCGGGGCAGTGAAATACAAATGGGTCATTTGCATAGCCGTTTCCGCATCTTTTGGTGAAAACATACCATTCATACCTTCCCAAAGTTCAGCAATATAAGGAGAAACACGGACGATTTTACCCGTCATAAACCGTTGAAGCGTCACGGCATCAATGTCACCTATACCGGATGAAGCGACCCCAAAAGAGGCGAAGTTACCGTTCATATTGTCCGCAACCGGATACATGGTGTAACCACCCGGACTGTAAGCTGACAGCATAATCTCATCGTTTTTGAACGTTGTTGGCTTGATAACGACTTTAGCCCCATTAGAGAGTGTCCACTCCGTAAAGCCTAAAGTTGCGTTTTTCTTTTCAGAAATAATTTTACCGGCTGCCGGTTTGGTTTTCATCAATTCTTTGACGACTGCTTCTTCCTTTGGCGGGTCAATTTTTGCGGCGGCTACATCATCAAACAATTTACGGATGTCGTCTTCAGTGGGCAACACGACCCCTTCTTTTTTAGGTGCTTGAATAATTACTGTAGCATTATCGCCTTTATCTGAAATCCATTTTTTACCAAGTGCATTGACTTCGTCGAGTTGGATAGCATCTATATTTTGTTTATAAAAATTATAGCTTAACTCAATGCCCATCAAAGGTTCATTCTCTAAAAACGAGCTGACTATACCTTGGATAAGATTGGCAGATTCTGTTTTGTCTTTTTCACGGAGTGCTTTTTCCATGCCGACCATCATTTGTTTTTTGGCTCTTTCCAACTCTCCCGCAGTGAATCCGTGCCTTTTGACCCGTTCGTTTTCAGTCAACATCAGCTTCAAACCTTCCATTATGCTTTTCTCGTTGACCACACTAAAAGAAGAAAACTCGTTTTTGGTACGAACATTACTCCCAAAACCGCTTGAAGCAAATGAAAACGGTGTACCGCCTTTTTTAATCAATTCGTTGTAACGCGTGCCGAGCATACTGTTGAATAGTTCACCGAGCATACCTTTCCTAACGTCGCCCAAATTTTGAGTGGTACTGAGGGGGTGCTTATAACCGAGTTGAAGTATCGTGTAAGGTGCTTCGGCATCGGTTGCCATCGCTATATGCAATCCTTTGTGGTCGGGTACATCAAATAGTTGGTGTTTGGGTGCATTGTTTTTAGCCGGTATTGAGCCGAATTTATCTTTAATGATAGCTTCCACTTTATCCATATCAAAATCTCCGACGGCACAAACAGCCATCAGATCAGGACGATACCAATCTTCGTAAAATTTCTTTAAAGCCTCGTGTTTGAAACCCTGCAAAACTTCTAAAGTACCGATTGGCAAACGGTTAGCATATCGGCTCCCTTCAAAATAAATGGGCCAATATTGTTGACGCATGCGTTCTTGCGCGCCCAAACGACCACGGCGTTCGGAGATAACAACACCGCGTTCTTTCTCGATTTCTTCGGCATCAAAGCTCACGTTGTGAGCCCAATCTTCAAGCACTTGGAAGCCTTTTACAAAAATATCTTCTTTATCGGTGGGTAATTGAAGCATATACACTGTTTCATCAAAAGAGGTATAAGCATTCAAATGTGCCCCAAATTTGACACCTGCCGACTCCAAAAAGTCAACCAAAGCTGATTTTTTAAAGTTTTTAGTGCCGTTGAAGCACATGTGTTCCACAAAATGCGCCAAACCTTGTTGTTCATCGGTTTCGAGCATCGAACCGGCGTTGAGTGCCAGGCGTAGTTCGCAGCGTTTTTCCGGTTTCCCGTTTTTTTTGATGTAGTACTTCAATCCATTTGGCAAAGTGCCTGTCCTAATAGTCGGATCCATGGGGGCTACATCGCTCATTGACTGAGCATACGTGTAAGTAGTGAAAAGAAAGCAGCAAAATAGCGCTGTTAGGAGCGTGTTTTTCATGTTAATACAACAATTTGGTTAAAAATATTAGAGATACAGATTTATGTGCTTCCGGTGTTTGAAAATTATTTAGGAAAATTGTAAACACTTAGCCCCCTAACCCCCAAAGGGGGAGTTTTACTCGAAAATGCTAAAAACGCCCATATATTGAATGAATTGAGCATATTTCCTTGGTGTTCCCCCAAAGGGCAGGGTTGATTGGTTCTAAAAAAAAGACGTTCTTTGACAAAAAAATGGCGAAAATGGAATATAAGTTAGAAGAATTTTTTTCGACATTAACCGATCCTCGTCGAGGACAAGGTCAGCGTCATAGTTTGGA
>JANPGW010000160.1:0-29979 GCA_031424115.1 Saprospiraceae bacterium
TTTTTACGGTCAAGAACACCTCAATTTTGAACCGCTTTTCGGGCATCAATACAGCCACATGTACATTGATTTCAAAGGTATTCAAGACGATTACATGCGCCAAAAAGGCATTGATTATTTTGAAAACTCCCGCCGTGCAACGCTCGCGAACAGAGCATATTGTATGGATAATGTCACCAAATTTAAAAATTACGCCGCCAATGAATGGGGTTTGACCGCCTGTGACGGGCCCAAAGATACTACGGCTACGGTCAACGGTTTCAATATACGGTTCATGGGTTATGGTGCTCGTGGTGCTGCCTCAACTCAGATTGTGGATGATGGGACTATTGCCCCAACCGCAGTGGGTGGTTCTGTCCCCTTCGCGCCCGAAGTGTGCATTCCGGCTTTGGAAAATATGTGGCATAAATACGCTCAGACACCACTCGTTGCTGAATATGGTTTTAAAGATGCCTATAATCCAAGTTTTACGTTTGGAAAAGGCAATGAAAAAGGTTGGATTGATGTAGATTATCTCGGTATTGACCAAGGACCGATTATCATCCAAATTGAAAATTATCGCTCTCAATTTGTCTGGAATTTGATGAAAAAGAATCCTTATATCACTGATGGTTTAAAAAAAGCCGGTTTTAAAGGCGGTTGGTTGGATGATATTAAAAATTAAAAACGCATAGAACATGTTTTTGTATTTAAAAATGTATGTGTGTACTCTGCTATTTGTTTTTGTTTTAAAACAGTATAGAAAATTGAAAGTCCTAAGATTAGTGATACTCCTCATCTTCTCCTTAATTACCATAAATGTATTGTTGGAGGTATAGAACAGATGAATAAGACAATCACAAACAAACTGAGTAAAGACTAAATTGTTCAAACATGAAAAAAATATTATTACTCTTCATTTCTATAAGCTTCAGCAGTTGGGTAGCGGCTCAATCCGTCGTCGTACGCGGCAAAGTGACGGATGGTAAAGAACCGCTCATCGGCGTGAGCATTGTCGTAAAAGGCACATCTACTGGCACCATCACTGACTTTGATGGCAATTACGAACTCCAATCCGAAGCTAATGGAACGCTGGTTTTTTCCTACATCGGGTTTGTTGCGCAGGAAATACCCGTCAATGCACAAAGAACTATCAATGTAACAATGGTAGAAGACGCGCAATCATTGAAAGAACTGGTGGTTGTGGGTTACGGTACACAGCGAAAAAGTGACCTGACGGGCTCGGTTAGTTCGGTCAAATCCAAAGATATTCAAACCATTGCTACCCCTTCAGTAGAGCAGGCTTTGCAAGGCAAAATTGCGGGTGTTTTGGTCACACCCAGCGATGGTTCGCCGGGCGCAGGGGCAATTATCCGCATTCGAGGAACCGGTACTTTGAATAACTCGAACCCGTTTTTTGTGGTGGATGGTATGTTATTGGACGATATTGGGTTTTTAAATCCCAACGATGTTGAATCGGTGGAAGTACTCAAAGATGCTTCTGCTACGGCTATTTACGGCTCGCGCGGGGCTAACGGTGTTCTCATTGTCACAACCAAAAAAGGATCGGCTAAAAATAGAGCGCAAATTGGCTTATCTTCTTATTATGGTTCGCAAGATTTATTGAAAAAAATAGCTTTAGCCAATGCCACTGAATACGCTCAACTCCGCAACCTCGCCGCTAAAAATTTCGGTGCACCCGAACCATATAAAGACCCCGCTGCATTTGGGGTGGGTACGGATTGGCAAGACGTTATTTTTAGAACCGCACCAATCAAAAACCTCAACCTTTCAGCTCGCGGGGGCAATGACTTGATGACATACAGCGTGAGCGGTGACTATATCAAACAAGACGGTATACTGAGGGGGGGTGATTTTGAACGTTTATCGTTGCGGATTAACAATGATTACCAACTCAACCGTTTTATCAAAATCGGTCATAATTTCTCAGTCATTAATACCAAAAGCGATTACTCACCGGGCATGCTTTACAATGCGTATTATGCGCCGCCGACCGCACCCGTCAAAGATTCTACAGGCGCTTTTGGCAACACAACTTCAGACGGAAGCGTAGGCAATCCAGCCGCTCAGCTTTTCTACGAGCGGTACAATAAAGGCAGTAATTTCCGAACGGTGGGTAATTTTTTCGTGGATGTCAATATTTTTAAAGGCTTGACTTACCGCGCGAATCTGGGTTTGGACTGGTCAAGTGTAGAATCTAAACGATTTGTTCCGGTTTTTAGAGTAACCGATATTCAAAAAGTAGATGTCAATTCTTTGGATGTTGCTCGTAGAAAATATATTAATAAGCTATGGGAAAACACCCTTAATTACGAGAAAACCATTGGTAAACATCGGGTAAATCTCTTAGCCGGTATCACAGCACAAACCAACGATAATTTCTTTTTCATTGGTCGAGGCACAGAATTGCCCAATGACGTTAATAATATAGGCGGAGATATTGACGAACTATTATATTTGAGTTTGGCAACAAAAGGCATTACAGTCAATGAAGGCAGTGATAATGGCAATAATTGGCGCATGTTTTCCTATCTGTTTAGAGCCAATTATACATTCAATGAAAAATATTTATTGACGGCTTCATATCGGCGAGATGGCTCTTCAAAATTCGGCAAAAACCGACGATTTGGTAATTTCCCGTCGGTCGCTCTCGGTTGGCGTTTAAAAGAAGAAGATTTTTTGAAAAATGTTGAATGGTTGTCCAATCTGAAATTAAGAGCCAGTTGGGGCATTATTGGCAACGAAAAAATTGACCAAACGGCAAAAAGCCCGCCGGTGACAGGTCGTTTAGATGCCATTTTTGGCACCGATGAAAGATTTTTATCCGGCTCCACGATTACCCGATTAGCCAATCCGGATTTGCATTGGGAAGAAACCCAACAAACAGATATTGGTTTTGAAGCCGGCTTTCTCAATAATCGTTTAACCGCTGAAATGGATTGGTACAATCGCCAAACAAACGATATTTTAACGGCATTGCAAATTCCGGCATTTATTGGTACTCAAGACCCGCCTACCGTCAATGCGGCAAAAGTATTGAATCGGGGCTGGGACATCAATCTCGGTTGGCGCGACCGGGTAGCAGGAAAAATCGGTTATAATGTCAACGCTATTTTCTCCACCGTACACAATGAAGTGCTCGGACTCGGCGAAGGCAAAGAAGAAATATTCGGCGGCGGCGTGGGAGAAGGCGGCAAATTAGGCACGCGCACCACTATCGGTTCGCCCATCGGCGCATTTTTCGGCTATAAAGTCGTCGGTGTTTTCCAAAATGCGGAACAGTTAAAGTCGTTGCCCAAACGCCCGAATGAAACACCCGGCACGGATGTTAAAGTCGGAGATTTAATTTATGCTGACTTAGACGGTGACGGCGTAATTACCAGCAAAGACCGCACTTTTTTGGGCAGTGCCATTCCAAAATACACTTTTTCAATCAATATTGGGGCAGACTATCAAGGTATTGATTTTTCGGTTCAACTAAGCAGCGTTCAAGGTAATAAAGTCATGAATGCTAAACGATTGGCGCGTTTTTCAACCGGTAATTTTGAAAAATCTTTCTTGGAAGGGTGGACAGCGGAAGGGACGAGCAACTTCGAACCGCGCGTCACTATCGGCGGGCGCAACTATGAAGTATCGAAGCGTTTTTTGGAAGACGGTTCATTTACGGCTATTCGCAACGCTCAAATCGGCTATACCCTCCCCCTCAGTATAGCCCAAAAAATTAAATTACAAAACTTTCGGATTTATGCCGCCGCCACTAATTTAAAAATGTGGACTAAATACAGCGGTTACACACCCGAAATCACCAACGGCGGCGATTCATTTGCCATCGGCATTGATAGAGGGGTTTATCCCGTGGCGCGCACTTATACCATTGGGGTAAATGCAACATTTTGACCCTCCTCAGTATATCTGAAATTTGAATTTGGAGACTTTAAAATCAAAAAAGATGACACCAAAAATTGTTAAAATAAGCCTATTTACCCTGCTTTTGCTTGCCGGTTGTAAAGATAGTTATTATGACATTCAGCCACGGGGCGAGCTGACCGCAGAGAATTTTTTCAAAACGGAAGAACACGCTAAAGTAGCCACAAATGCGATTTACAATGTTCTCCGCAATTGGGAAATCCATGTTTTTGCCTTTATGGGCTGCACGGATATTATTTCCGACGATGCCGACAAGGGCAGTGAACCCAATGATGCATTATTTTTATTGGATATTGATAATCTGGCTTTCGACGCCGGCAATGTGGCTCCCGTGACGCTTTGGCAAGGGTATTATCGGGCTATTTTCAGAGCGAATATTGCCATTGAGCGCATTCCGGAAGTGAAAGGGGATGAAAATTTGAAAAAAAGGCTGGTCGACGAAGCTAAATTTTTAAGGGCTTATTTTTATTTCAACTTGGTGCGGTGGTATGGCGATTTGCCATTGATAACCAAGCAATTGACCCAAAATGACTTTAAACAAACGAGAGCTAAAACAGCCGATGTGTACGCTCAAATCATCGCCGATTTGAAAGAAAGTATCACAGTTTTACCCGAAAAATCTCAATATCCGGCGGCGGATTTGGGTCGTGCTACCAAAGGAGCCGCTCGGGGTTTGTTGTCCAAAGTCTATTTGACCCAAAAGGATTACACCAACGCTGAAAAATACGCGCTTGAAGTCATCACTTCTAACGAATATACGTTGTTGGCTGACTATGGTAAAATCTTCACCCGCGAAGGCGAAAATTCTTCTGAATCTTTATTTGAAGTACAAAGCACCGTGAATGACGAGCGGACAGACGGCGGGTCGCAGTTCAATGAGGTGCAGGGCGTGCGGGGTTCGCCCAATTTGGGTTGGGGCTTCAATCGTCCTTCTGATGCCTTTATTCTGGAATTTGAGCCCGGTGATCCGCGCCGCGAAGCGACGGTTTTATACGAGGGCGAAGTTTTACCGGATGGGTCGGCGCTTGTGGAAAAAAATCCTCGAGTATTTAATGCCCGTTTCAATCAAAAAGCGTGGGTACCGAAACATGCCGGAGAAAATGGCAGCGGACCCGGCAATATCCGCTTGTTGCGTTATGCCGATGTGCTACTGATTGCCGCCGAGGCATTGAATGAAAATGGTAAAACCGCTGATGCCTTAAAATATCTCAATGCTGTCCGTAAAAGAGCCAGAGGCACTATTCCTAATATCATTCCTGATGTTACGATAACTGAAAAAACTAAACTCCGCGAAGCTATCTGGCATGAAAGACGCGTGGAATTGGGCATGGAACAACAACGTTGGTTCGACCTTATCCGCACCGGACAAGCGGAAGCCGCTTTAAAAAAGCACGGCAAAAATTTTGTTAAAAACAAACATGAATTGCTACCTATTCCGCAATCCGAAATTGATTTAAGCGCTGGTACTTTGACGCAAAATCCTGGTTATTGATAAACGTTTTGTTGTTTAAGAGTTATACTGAGGGGGTCGTTTTCAACGATGAAAATGACCCTTTTTGTATTCTATATGATATTTTCTTATAAAAAAAATAAAATGTGGGTGCAAGGGGCATCGCCCCGAGAGTTCGGTAGATTAATTTTATCATTTAGAAGTTTGTTTCGCGGCATAGCCGCATAAGATGAATCTCTTATGCGGTTATGCCGCGATTATAGCCCGTGCATCTCAATATTTCTACCGAACTCTCGGGGCAATGCCCCTTGCACATATATTTCACCTTTTCACAAAACATATAAATTAAAAATAAATTAGATATTTTAATCCGGAAAACCTATATTTGTTTTACAAAACTATGACTGAAAAACCATATTAGAGAAAACAGCTGCCCATTAAAATTAACAACCATGCCTCCTCCAAATGCCATTCGGATATTTTCCGGACCGATTTTAAGGCGAATTGAGCCTCTTGCTGTCAATGTTTGGTTAGCGTTGGATAACCCTGCTAAAATTGATTTAATCGTCAAAGACGGAGATAATGCCGTTGCCGGTACATCGAGTGAACTCAGTTATACGATTGGTAAAACCTTAGTGGTCAAACTGGTTACTTTTCAACCTATTGTTGCTTTGCAAACCGCTAAAGTGTATGCTTATGACTTGAAAAATGGCAATGATTCTATTCTGACCGCTTTGTTACAAGACGCGACGACGCCTTTGGGCTATGAAACGGGCAAATTACCGACTTTCGTATTGCCTGCTCCTGACATCAAAAACTTGGTTGTAGCACATGGTTCGTGTCGCAGAATGGCGGGCAACGGACGAGAAGCCCTCTCTAATTTGGATGCATTGATTGCGGATAAAAGAACCAAACCGAATGAGCGCATTCAACAATTGTTTCTGACGGGCGACCAAATTTACGCCGATGATATTCCTCGATTTGCTTTGTGGTCCATCACAGAATCTGCTAAAACGCTGATAAACGATAAAGAAGATATTCCTCTGCCACCAATCACGTTGGATGGCGAGACTGTTCCGGCGAAACGCATTGCACCCTCTGATGCCCTCCCGGGTTTGCGGCACTCAATGTTGACTAAATATGCCAGTATGACAACCGGAGACGGGGAATCTCATTTGTTGACTTTCGGGGAATTTTGCACCGCTTATCTGCACGCATGGTCGCCTACAATTTGGCAACCGGATTTTTTGAACGCGGTTACCGCCATGAGAGATACGCCTACACCTGACACCGTGAAGAAAAATTGGGACAAATTTCAAGATTTGACCCATTTTACCTTAACCAAAGTGGCGCAACATGAATGTCTCGACTTTTTCAGCGACAATGATGACGAGGAGACCGTACACGCCAAAGCTCAACTCAACAACTTGCGTAAACTTGTGCGCAATGAACCCGATGCCCAACGCCGACAAGTCATTTTAGATAGTTTTTTACCCGATGTACAAACTAACAAGGCTGAAGATGATTATTTCAATAGACTGAAAAATGGTATCGCTTCGGAATTGCGGCAAGTCGGCGATTTTTTGACAACGCTGCTGAAAGTGCGCCGCGTGCTTGCCAATACTGCTACGTACATGATTTTTGATGACCATGACGTGACCGATGATTGGAATATTTCCATGAAATGGAAAAACGAAGTGTATAGAAATCCACTGGGGAAATCCATTATCCGCAATGCGCTGATGGCTTATGCGCTTTTTCAAGACCTTGGCAACAGCCCAAAAGATTACCAAAATACCGGTTCTAAAAAAGCGGAATTGGTGCAAAAAATAGTGGGTACTGAGGGGTATGCTAAAGCCACCAATTTCATTACTTTTGATACTGAACCCATTGATAAAATCTTAGGGCTGACAAATTCGGACGCAAAAAGTGAAGTCAATTGGCATTATTTCGTCGAGTCCGGGTCAAAAGTTAAAACATTATTCCTTGATACGCGCACAAGGCGTGGTTTTACCGCATTAAACAGTCGTGCTGCATTACTCAGCAAAGCTGCTTTCGATGAGCAATTTCAGTTTCCGACTACACCGCAAAATGATGAAGTTTTATTTGTGGTGTCAGCCTGTCCGGTGATCGGTTTATCCGTTTTTGAGGAGTTGATTTATCCCATAGCTACCGCTGTCAAAGGTTTTACCGGCGATAAAAAAAGCTTTGCAGCAGGGCAAATTATATTTGACAATGAAGCTTGGTACATGAATTCCGAAGCTTTCGAGGAATTGCTAAAACGGCTCAGTATTTTTAAAAAAGTGGTGCTTTTTTCGGGTGATGTGCACTATGGTTTTACCACATTTTTGGATTATTGGAAAAAGAATGAGACGCAACCATCGCGGTATATTCAATTGGTTTCTTCTCCTTTGAAAAATTTATGGAAAAAGAACATTCGTCTTTTTCAAAGCGGATTTGTACAAGGCATTTTTTCCGGATTTGGCGGGAAATTGGAAAAATTCGGCTGGACTACCCCCCCCTCAGTATCCAACACCCAAGTATCGGTTGTTAATCGCAGGAAGTTGCGAGAAAATCCAGCGGTTTTAGATAACATCGGTTGGCAAGTGGGCGCTACAGTTACTCCCGCCGTACCCGATTGGCGCTACCGGCTGCAAGTGGCTTTTGATAGCACCAATGCGTTGAAATTTTCAGACCCGAATGCGCCTTTTGACCATACTCAAACCGCTCAAATTAAGATAGTCGGTCAACGATTTCACGAAGATTTCAAAAAAGCCCGCTCTTTGAGACTTTTGTTCAATACCCACGTTTGCACCGTCAGTTTTGAGAATGATAATTTGAATCATACCTTTCATTTTAAAACACCCGATGGGCAAGAGGTCTTAAAAATGTTACACATCGTACCGCTCACCCCCACATCTACAGAAGATAAAAAGCTACCTGAATTGATTGCTGCCACCACTTGACAACAAAATAACTATGTAGAAAATTCCGATTTTATATAAACCCTCAATTTTAGCATTATGCCGGATAGGGATATTCAAGAAAAAACCAAATCAGGACTCCAAGCGCTTACCAAAGGTATGCAAAGTTTGCTCGGTCCCTTTGCTGTACCCGGTCAGAAAGATATTCGCGACGAGTATTTGCAATCGCTCGGTATTAATCCTGCGAATGTTAAAGACCCCAATACCACTGCTTTAACCGAATTTGAAAAAAAGAAAGCCGATGAAGCAACTCTTTTGGCATTTGCGCAAGCTGCCAAAGAATTGACCGATATTATCATCAACCTTGAAGATGCCATTAAAAGTGCCATCAATGAAGACAACGAACAAGCGGTTTCTGACATCACTACGGCTTTAATGAATATCCTAACAGTAGACTATTGTAGGAGGGAATTGCCCGCTTTCCATAATTTTTTGATGATTTTATATTCGCTCAACTCTTTCTCTAACCGAGGGGGCGGTGCAGTTCCTATTGGCGATATGGTAGGAGATTATTGGGATAAAATATGGAATTCCCATTTTGATGATGGTCAAGAAGCACGGCATTTTTCGGAAGTATTCTTTACGGCTTTCGCCGTTTTGGCGTATATTATTGAAAGTAAAATTCAAAAAAGCAGCACCGACCCTAAGGTTTTATACCATATTGGCGGTCAATTTGGGTATGAAACAAGCCGTCCCAGCAAACCTGTAACGCCGGAAGATTTTTTGAATGATATGATGGGGCGGGCGGTAACGTTGTCCATTGAAGAAATCAACCCCAGCGTCAACGAAACGCAACAGGGGAGTTTAACGACTAATTTTACGCTTCTGCCATTATCAGATGAAGACGGCGGCTCTGGTCTTTTGCTTGTTTTGGAGGGTTTAGGCACTCCTTTGAAGAACACTCAATTGAGTAAAAATTGGTTTGTTTCGCTGCAAGGGCAAGGCAAAATTGCGGTGCGCATGGGCGGGGAATCTACGGGTGAACCACTCAATGAAAATGATGCCGATGCCAAAATATTGGTCGCTTTTGAATATTTGCCTTTGGCTAAAAACTTAACACCCGAAAGTGTTGAGATTCCGACGATTTTCGACGTTTTCAGATTTGGTTTTGGTAATTTATCCTTCCAGTTAGAAGCCACGCCGCGCGATGTATCTCTGCGATTTGTCACGCAGATGATTTATGCCGTTGAAAAAGGTAAAAAAACGGGGTTTCCCTATAAATTCATCCCTGAAAAACGGGATTTTTTACAAGTGCCTCTGCGGTATAGCTTAAAAAACGGTTTTGGATTTGATGGTGGTTTTGTGGGTGAAAGACCTCCCGAAGCCGCCATTCAAGGTCTTTTGCGCGAAATTCCCCAATCCATACCTATTGGTGAAATTGCGATTCCAATACATCGCGAATTAGGGATTGTTCGTTTCGATAAACTTTACCTCAGTTTTGAAGCGTCAAAAGGCGTTAATTTAATTGTTACACTTGATTTTGCCCTCAAATTCGGTTCATCGGTCATTATCAATATCTCCAAATTGGGGACAAGTTTAGCTGCTAAAAAACGCACGGAAAAACCCGTCAGCGGTGGCTTTTTAGGGTATGACATTCAGCCGAGTTTTGTTCCACCAAAAGGGGCGGGTATTGTGGTGGATGCGAAAGTGGTCAAAGGAGGCGGTTTTCTTTATTTTGATGATAAAAAAGGCGAATATTTTGGCGGTTTAGAACTTAGTGTCAAAAACTTGTTTAGCCTTAATGCTATCGGTATCCTCCGCACCCGTGATGATTCCGGGAACGAACAGTTTTCATTTCTCGTATTGGTAACTGCCGAATTTAAACCCATTCAATTGGGTTTTGGCTTCACTCTCAATGGCGTTGGCGGGCTTTTAGGGCTTAATCGACGCGCCAATGTACCTTTTTTACAAGAAGGGTTGACCAAAAATGTTTTACAAAATATCCTTTTCCCTAAGGATGTGGTTGCCAATATGAACCGCATTATTAGCAATTTGACAACGGCTTTTCCCATTGCGGACGGGCATTTCGTTGTCGGCATTATGGCAAAAATCGGCTGGGGAACACCGGCAAAAATTATAGCTGAAATCGGGATTATTTTGGATTTACCCGACCCGCGCATTCTAATACCGGGCGTTTTGAAAGCCAATTTTCCGACTGAGAAAAAAGCTGCCTTAAAACTCAACGTGGCATTTATCGGCATATTGGATTTCAAAAATCAATACGTGTACTTTAGGGCTGATTTGTTCGATTCTAAACTTTTGGCGTTCAAATTGACCGGTAGTTTGGTTTTTGCCATCAGTTGGGGTACTCCCTCAGTATTCGTGCTGAGTGCGGGTGGTTTTCATCCGTCATTCCACGAAATACCCACTTTGCCGGCGTTACCAAATGCCTTTACTAATTTGCAACGCATCGGCATCCAGTTGTTGGACAGCGACAATCCGCGCATAGTAGTGGAAGCTTATTTTGCGGTAACGTCTAACACCGTTCAAATTGGTGGAAAAGCGGAACTGTTCTACAATATCGCTTTGGGTTATAATATTTACGGAAGACTCGAAGTCAATGCTTTATTCCAATTTAGTCCGTTCCATTTCATATTCGATATTGCCGCTGAAATAGCGCTTCGCGATGGTGAAGAATGGGTAATGGGTATTGGCATTTACGGTAATTTGGAAGGACCCGAACCATGGCACGTCAAGGCAAGAGCAGTGGTGAAAACGCCTTGGTATATGCCCGATATTGACGTTGAATTAGAGAAAAAATGGGGCAATCAGCCCTCAGAATTGCCTGCTCAAAAAGCCAATATACAATCTTTGCTCAAAGAAGCCATCAAAGATGTTCGTAATTGGACGACCCTCTTGCCTTCGGGTAATTTTAATCCGATTATGCTCCGTTCGGCAGAACCGGATGCCACCACACCGGTGGAGCGCATTCGAATTGCGCCAAACGGGAATTTGAAGTTTTCGCAATCGGTGGTGCCTTTGGGTTTGACTCTTCAAAAATTTGGCGAACAACAGCCCGATGCACCCGTTTTCAGTATAAAACCGATAAAAACCGGCACAACTGAGTTTCCCTTCGACCTTATCCAAGACTTGTTCTCAGCCGATATGTTTCTGCGATTGACCGATACCGAGCGGTTGTCACGTCCTTCTTTTGAAAGGATGGCAAGCGGTTTTCAAGTAAAAAATAGTCAGGAAATGAAAGTGGGAGATGCCCAAATTGTGGAAGTAACGGGTGAAATTTCGGAATCCAACAGTAAACAATTGGCAACCACACAACCAACGGTCAGCCTGAATAAAAATTTTAGCAGACTGGTTCGAACAAGTTCCGCCACTTATAAATCCGCGGCATCGAAAGACAATAAGGAACAAAAGAGGGCTTACGAATATTTAGCGCCTTCGACTAAAAACCAATATGTAGTAGCCACAAAAGACAGTTTACAAAATCAGTTGGTCAACCGCACTTTCGGTTCGTTTGCGGAAGCACAAGACGCTTTACAAAAACAGCCGCCGGCAGTGCGCCGCAACCTGCAGGTTTTAGAAAATCATGAACTTGTGTAAGCTATAAAAGGAATCATCATGGCAAGAGGAAAAACGTTTTTCAATTTGGGTAAATATACCTTCGCTTCTTGGATGCGGCGAGGCATTGGCAATGCTATTGCTACAAATGCCTCGACCGTCGTTCGTGCCCAAATATCCATCAATATCCAGTTAAATGAAGAAGTATTAACCCAAGATGTTGAATTATTGGGACCCGCTGATGTCATGGGGATTCAAAGCAATGCCATTGTCCGAACCGAACCGCTCCATGGGACGGTTGATTTTGAGTGGAATATGCTCCCTTATATTGAATTTTACGATGAAGATTTTGCTTGGCGATACACGCCCGATGCACCCGACGCCACAAACAATTTGCGTCCCTGGGTAGCCTTAGTCGTTTTAAAAGACGAAGAGTTTTCGGATTTGCGTAGTAATCGGGGCGCATTACCCGCTATTCGCGTCAACACCACGGCTTTGCCGTTATCGGCTGAAACCCACCTTTGGGCACACATGCACACCGGAGAACAGTCAGGCGTTTCGGATTTAGATAAAATTTTGGTGGACATTGCCAATAATTACCCCAAAGATCCCGATGGTTTCACTTGCCGACTGTTATCGCCTCGACGTTTGGATAAAAAAATAAGGTATCACGCTTTTCTTGTTCCGGCGTTTGAAGCCGGTCGGTTGGCGGGCTTAGGGGAAAAATTTGCCACCACTCCGGCTCGAAAAGCGGCATGGTCAGATACCAATCGCCCTGCCACTTTAGATTTTCCGGTGTATTATCGTTGGTCATTTGCCACTTCCGATGCCAGTTTTGAAGATTTATTGGCTAAAATCAAACCCCTACCCAGCCATCCGAGTGTAGGCATGAGGGATATGGACACAAGTCATGCGGGGTATGTAAAAGCCAATGGCATCCCAAATGTCGGGGTGACCACCCCCTCAGTATTGGGGCTGGAAGGTGCTTTGCGCACGCCTAATATGGTGAGCACACCCTACGTTGCCAATGGTAAAAAAGATGATTTTCAGAAAGATGTCGCGGCTCTTTTGAATTTGTATGACAATAGCCTGCCAAACGATACCCCTCAGTATGGCGAAGCCAAAATGGATGGCGACCCGATTTTAACGATTCCTTTGTATGGACAGCCGTATGTGAAAAGTCCGGTTAATCAGTTAAGCACCTCCAGCGGACAGAATGTACCTATTCTCCGCGATGGTGTCAATTGGTATTCGACGGTTAATTTTGATCCTCGCAATCGGGTTGCGGCAGGTCTCGGCACGCAGGTCATTCAACAAAATCAGGAGAATTTTATGCAATCCGCGTGGTCACAATTGCAGTATTTGCAAAAAGCGCGTAATCAATTGGCAGCGGTGGGCAGCATCATGGAGCGCATAAAAGTACGTTTTACGAATGAAACCTTAGTGCCGCAAGAAGATTTTGTGTCCATGGCGGGCAACATGACCAGTCGAGTTGCCATGGCACCTAAAGTGACAATCATGCAAAATCTGACCGCCTCCATTCTACCCAATGCCTTGATGAATAGTGCCACCCGCCGCATTATGAGGACAAACGGGCGAGTAGTTAAACGTCTAACGGTGGCTAATGCCACGACTAACACCCTGAAAGTTGTAACGGACAAACTGATGGTCAACAATGGTGCAGCACTCACAAGTTATCGCATTAAATTTCTCAAAGATTTTGTGATAATGAGCGGAGGAGTCATCGTGATTGGTCCCCAGCCGATACCAACGCCTTTTGACATTGCTTTGGGTCAATATCTGAGTCGTATTCCGTCATTACCCGCTCAAAATGTTGTGGCCTTCAAATTCGCGGATGCCCGTAAAAATCTCATTGCTGCCATTACAAATGCTCCACAGCAGGTTTTAAAAACAAAAATTAACCTACCGCCAACTCAAGCGGATGTCAGCACAAAACCCCCTTCCGAGTTTTTGGGTCAGCCGGTTTTTGAAAACGCCATGTATGAATACTTGTGGAAAATGGATAAAGAATGGCTGTTGCCCAATCTGCACTTGATTGAAAATAATACGGTGACGCTGCTGGAAAACAATATCCATTTCATACATGCTTACATGCTGGGGGTCAACCAAGAAATGGCTCATGAAATGCTGTGGCGACTCTATCCCGCCGATTTATCCGCCACATTTTTCCGACATTTTTGGCAAACGGCAGATAATGGGGTTTTTGATATCGAAACCATCAAAAAATGGATTGGTTTACCCGCACCGGAACGAAAATCGGCGACTTCCGATAAAGCGCAATTGGTCTTGACTTTGCGGGGTGAATTATTACAAAAGTTTCCCAATACCGTCATTTTTGCGGCACTCGTGAAACGCGATACTTCCGGCAAATTAACTTTTAATACTGAGGCGTCTGGAGGATTTAGATTTCCTGTATTCAGAGCAGAATTGCCTACTGATTTACAATTTTTGGGTTTTGATTTGACTGTAAAGGATGTCTCAACGGAAAGCCCGAACGGTACGTGGTACTTTGTCATCATGGAGCCGGTAGGAGAACCTCGCTTTGGTCTTGATGCTGCCTTTCAGCCGACCAATGCCGCCGTGTACAGCCGCAATGATTTATCCTGGGAACATTTAAAAAATCCGAATCTACCCGATTTTATCACTGCAGCACAAAAGCCCAACTTAGCCACCATGCCGGCTTTGGAAAAAGACCTTTGGGGCAAAAATGCCGCTTCGATGGGGGCTTTACTTTTTCAACAACCTTTTGCTCATTTTATCAAAGCAACAGATATGTTAACCGTTCAAAAATGAGAAAATATGCCGGATTTTAATGCACAAATAGCTCAAATTAATGCCAATCGACAGGCATTTTCGATACAACAGCGTCAACTTTATGACCTTCAATTGCGTCAACAAAAAGGTGAATCGGTTGACGCTGCCAGTCTGAAAGCGGCTTTGGATAAAGTTGCGACGGCAAAAACTTCCTTACAGACCAGCATATCAACCCTGCATCAAGGGCAAACTCTTGATGCGCTGGTGAGTCAATGGGATGCAGATACCCCATTGTTGATGTTGCCCATTCGCATTCAGACGCGCATCGTGACTACTCAAAATACCGATGAAGAGATGTCTTCCTTCGCGTTGTTGGTGCGAGTTTATCCGGATGATATTTTTATCCAAACCCATGAAGCCCTCTTGACCGACGATGAAGTACAGGCAGCAAAAATATATTGGAATCGGATTCGACTTGCTGAGCAACCCACTGTGCCGAATGACCAAAAAATTGCCTCGAAAAAGGAAGCGTGGCGGGAATTGAGCACCCAATTTGGCGGGGGACGCAGCCTCTATATTTCAAAAAGAACAACACCTTTAAACCGGGTTGATTTGGGTAAACTGACAACAGATTCAGCCATTCAATTTGATGCCGCCGCTTTAACTACCAAATCCAAAGCGTGGACAGAAGCTGCTAAAACAGCCCTCCTTCCCGATCGCTTTCAGGTGATGGTGTACAATGAGTCTGATGAAAGCGCTTTGCCACATATTACTCAAATGGGCAACTTAATTCCCGATACCCTGCAAGTCGGGATTGACCCGCTGAATGATATCGGTAGTTTTAAAAAGAAAAATGGGGAAATCCTCGCGGGCGATGATGTTAAATGGATGACTGATTTTGCCGAAGCGGAGCGGGTAGGTATGGGTATCAAAGTACCGTTACCCGTAAGTTTTTTCCCACCTATTACTATACGGCATCCCCAAATGCGGGTAGCATATTTGAAGAATGCGGGTATTCGCCGCATTGTGGTGGTGGGTGTATTAAATTCAGCGGATAAAGTTCAGTGTTCGGATTTGGTGAAAAAACTGTTTGAAAATCATTTATATTCTTCTAAAGGTTTGTCTTTTTTGAAAAAAGGCACGCCCACAAATAATACGGATGCAGACAATTCGGCTTGGAGCATCTACAATGACCCTCTCAGTACCCAATATTTCGATGGGTACAAAGCCTTTTCAGACGAAGATTCTATCTGCGACGGTGTGAAATTAGCTAAAGCATTGGGTATTCCGAATAGCATTTTCCAAACGGTGCCCAATGCTGAAAAACAGGACAATATGATTGCCCAACAGATGAATCGCGCCATTTATCCTGCGACAATGGGTCATTATTTTGATAATTTAATGGCTGGAGTCATGACAAACCCGACTGAACTGAAAAGTTTTTTCAATGCTTATGTAGTGGGCAGTGGTAATTTACCCTCTTTCAGGGTCGGTAGGCAACCATATGGCGTTGTTTTAAGCGGTGAGTATCAAAAATATGCAGCAACACAAGACGGGCCATTTTATTCGGCTTTGACTCGGGTTTTATCGACATTGGATGGCATTTGGCAAAACCTCATCAATGAAATACCAAGAGTCGGAAAAGGCACTGATCCCGCTTTGACTTTGACCGATATTCTCAGCCTTCATGCCCAGAGTATTGACTTTGCGCAACAATGGTTTTATCCGGCAAGCATGACAACCCTCAATGTCGGCACTTTTAATTATGCCCAAACCCAAGCGAATAATAGGGCTTTAGTATTGGAATTTTTGCGCAATGTGGGTTTTCAAGGTACTATTGCTCCATTTGTGGGCGGTTTGGTGCAACATGCATCCAAAGTCAGCAAACCTTTATCCCCCGAAAATATCGTTAAACCCGATTCTTTCGAGGAAAATACCCCCCTCAGTAATGCGGCTAATTTCAACTATCTGCTATGGTTATCAGACCTTACTTCTATCCGGGACCTCGAAGTATTACCCCAAGGTTCAAGGGCTGAAGCGGCTTCGCTTTTGATGCTTATGATGCGGCAATCTTATTTAAAATTGTTCAGTGAGGCTTTAATCTCATTTGTTAAATTGCCCATTTTCAAAGCTACCGAAGCTCGAAATATTATTAGGGTGGTTCGAAACTATCAAACCACAGTCAATGCTTCGGCTTTTAACTTAACACCTAATAACCCGCCTGCCACTTTGTGGGAAATTTTTAATTCTGTTATCGCCCTTGACGAACTCCATCCGGCAATTGGTGTAGAAACGGCTAATAAATTTGCGAATAAAACGCTGAGCGATATGGTTTTGTCATCGGGATTGATTGATTCAGTCAATCGTTTTTTCATACCACAAAACAATCCGCTCGTTCAAAATACTCTAAAACCGATTTTAGAATTTTATGGATTAAAAATACGGCTTAAATATTTAGCCAATATTCCCGCTGCTGCTTTAGAAAAAGCACTTATAAGTCATTTAGATTGTGTTTCGCATCGGCTCGACGCTTGGCAGGAAGGTTTGATAGCGCGAAGATTGGATAAAAATCGGGCAAAACCCGCTAAAGCGGAAGGCATTTACATCGGGGCATTTGGTTGGGTAGAAAACCTAAAATTAACGGGAAACAAAACCGGCACAGAAGGCGGTTTTATGCATGCCCCCTCTCCTACTCATGCTACGGCGGCAGCCGTCATGAAGTCTGCTTTTTTAAACCACAAAACCCCGAACGGTCAATCTGCTTTTGCGCTCAATCTGCATTCACGCCGTTTGCAACAAGCACAACAAGTTTTGGAACGCATGCGCAACGGCGAGCGTTTGGAAGCTATTTTAGGGTATCAATTTGAACGCGCTTTGCAGGATATATCAGCGACTCAAAATAATGCAGCAGCTAATTTTATCCTTATTTTTCGCAAAATGTACCCCATAACGACAGTTCAGTTACCACCCAATCCGACAGAAAAAGCGGTTGAAGTTGTATCAAATCCGACCCTTGTCAATGGTTTAGCCGTCGCCGAAGAGTTTTTACAAACACCGGCAACACCGAGCGTAGATCCTAAAACGATTTGGAAATCAAGAACAGGCATAGTGGCTACCGACCCCGCTATGCCGTTTATTCAAAAAGCCGTTGGTGAATTAGCGGATACCCTTGATTCATTAAAAGATTTACTGTCGGCTGAAACTGCTTATCAGATGGCGCAAGGTAATTTTTCGGCTGTCGGTGCCTCGCTTGAAACCTTGAAAAAAGGCTCGGTGCCCCAAAGTTTGGGGTTTTTAGAATCTTCCAGACAAAATGCTTTGCAATTCAGCAACCGCGTAGCTGTTCACTTTGATACTGAGGGGGTATCTTCCGTAATAGGTCAAAGCCCTCGAGCCACTGTCGAAGGTGGTTTAAACCGGTGGTGTAGCCAAATGTTGGGTTTACCCAAATTTATTGGCTGCACAGCTCGGCATGTTTCCGAATCCGGTATAGAAAGTTCACCAACGATACTGACCTTGGCTGACTTAGGAATTCAACCGATTGATTTAGTCTGTTGGATGATTGCACCGGCTCAATTAGAAAGTCGTTTGGCATTTCTATACCGCCAAAAATTGAACTTAACGTACGATATAACCATTCGTTTGGATTTTGCCGTCACCGGCATACCACAGGTAAAACCCCTTGCCCAAATATTGCCAATAGCTTCCATTATTCAACGGCTGATTGCCACTGCTCGTCCTTTGACGGCGCAAGATTATGTACCCAATGGTTCAAAAGAGGTTCCCGCAGTGGTAGATGCCACCGAATTATTGGCTCGTATCAATCAGTCTCTGTTAAATTTAACCAATCTTGTGGCTTCCATTAAAACATTAGCCTTGACTACACCATTGGTTTTACCAAATGGCGAAGGCCCGCTTTCAAGGCTCAGGGATGTTTTTCTCGTTTTGAAAAATACCAAATTCGACGCTACTGTTGAAGAATGGCTACCGCCTATTTTTCCGGATGCAACTGTTGTACAAGATAAATTGAAACTTATTTCGGCTTATGGTGTGGCGGATGCTTTTCCAAAAAGAGTTGAAGCAAAAAATCCAACCGCTATTGTCGAACTTGTCCGGCAAGCAGAATCGGTTGTTGCGGCTACGGAGCGCAATATAGCTGAAATCAATACCGCATTGGCGGATTTGCCTTCTTTAACGGAAACGCCTTTAGTGTATGCCGAAGCCTTGATGCGCCTTGGAAAACAGATTTTTTATGGCTCGATGCCTGTTTTGCCTCGTTTTAAGTACGCTAATCCAACGCAATTAAATGATTCCATTGCCCGCAAAACAGAACTACTGACAGGTGCGCCTAATGACCCTACCCCACCCGCCATGAAAGCAGAAGAATGGTTACAAGGCGTAGCACGGGTTCGCTCTAAATTGTCGCTTTGGGAAACTTTGCGTTTTATGAGTGCTACTTCAGAGGCTAACCTTGATCTCATACCGCTGCAAGTTCCTACTGATGGACTGGTTCAACGATTGCCGGATGGGACGCTAAAGCCTGTTTACACCTGGCTGGCGGTTGAATTTCCGGAAAGTGTGAGCTCAAGGCGTGATGTGGTGTCAATAGTGACCGCCGGAGCTATATCCACGCAAACCGATAAAATGCAAACGGGTTTATTGTTGGACGAATGGAACGAAGCCATACCCACCGATGAGGAATTGACTGCTTTGACATTTCACTATAATCAGCCCAACACCGAAGCGCCTCAAACAGTGCTGTTATCTGTTTGCCCTCATCCCACATGGTCTTGGGATGCAGTTGTAGCATCAGTGAATGAAACACTCCGCCGAGCTAAATTGCGAACGGTTGATATTACCCGCATCAAACAGGCCGCAAGCGTTCCCAATAGTGCCCGAACAACTCAAGCAGTGGCGTCATTGTTGCCGATGTTGATTGCGCCCGTTAATATTCAGCAACACACTTTCTCGCTTGATTTTGGCATGATTGATAAAACCGAACGCCAGCGAATGTCATCAAAAACCGGTGATGCGTTGGGACATTATCAGATTTGGCAGGAATAAACGGATATTTTTTCAATTGCATAAAATAACAAACAATGCCCTCAAAATTTAATCCAACGGCAGAACAATACCGAAAAGCATCTTTAACCGGCTATAACAGCCTGATACCGATGCCTACATCCATTGACTTTGACCGCAATCTGAAAGCCGAAGTGCACGATCCGCTCTGGTTTTTAGCCCGACAATGGCAAATGGGCGAATTTCAGGGTGAAGATGCCGGTTCTCCGGCTTTTGTGCGCGTGGAGTCAAGCCTTACGCAGCCGCAAACGCTGCGATTAGACACCAATACACCGCCTGAATCTTATGATGCCCGACAAGTCCCGCTGGAGGTTTTGGTAGAGCGCGAGTCCGTTGCCGAAACGGTACATTTAAGAGTGCAAGCCGGTTACTATTTTATAAAATTATTGAAAAACATTAATTTAGGACAACATACATCGCTTTTTATTGAAAAATATGCTTTACCGCAGGACAATCAATCGGACTGGGATATTGACCGTTCTGAACTCTTAAGAGGCACACGCAATGTTGTCCCCGACGGATTACGTATAATCAGTGATTTAAACAATCAAAATCAACTTCAAAATTGGATTCAATCGAAGCCTGTTTTGACCCCCTCAGTATCCGCAATTTTGACAGCAGCCAAAGACTTGTCGGCTTGGCTGAAAAGGCAATATCCTTTAATTGCCTCCAATAATGAAACTGCCCGACCCAAAGCGTGGAAAACCGACCAATTGGAATACCGCTTGGAGTTGGAAACGAGAGATGCCGCTACCAACCAAGTGACTCAACTCACAAGTGACAACTATGCCGATGGGCAACTCGATTGGCAGGATTTTATCTGGAAAGGTGCCAATATTTTGCCTAACGCAATCAAAAAAGTGGACAATTTTATCCCATCGCCCGTGCGCTATCAAGGTATGCCACAACCCCGATATTGGGAAATGGAAGAAGGGCGGGTGAATTTTGGAAAAATATCTATGGCGCCCTCTAATATCTTATCAATGGCTTTCGCAGAGTTCGGTTTGACGTATTCCAACGATTGGTTTTGGGTGCCCATTTCGTTAAAAATCAACACCCTTTGTCAGATTGATAACCTCGTTGTGGTCAATGTTTTTGGAGATAAAACAAATTATCCCTTATTGGAACAGCCTGCTACCGACCCCCTCAGTATGTTCTCGCTTTTTCAACTCTATAATCCTGAAAACAACATTAATCGTTCCGTTTTGTACATGCCGCCAACGGTCACTAAAATTCAGGAAAGCGAACCTCTCGAACGGGTTTATTTTATTCGGGATGAAATATCCAATCTTTCCTGGGCTATAGAAACCATTGCTCCTTCAGCCACTCAGAGAGGGAAAGACCAAAAATTGGTTCAACCCACCTCTAATGAACCGACTGCACAAACCGGATTGGTATATACACTGGGCAATATAGTTCCTGAAAATTGGACACCTTTTGTGCCTGTTCGGCTCAATGGCACCCAACAAACCCGTTTGCAAAGAGCCAAAATGCCGAACAGTCAACCCCCTAAAGGTCAAATTTTACAAGACATTGAATTGTATAAAAAACCCTATTTGATAAGGGAAGAAGAAATTGGCAAAGAAGGAACTGTCATCGAGCGCAGTTGGCAACGCACGCGTTGGTTGAATGGCAAAACTTTTACTTGGATTGGACGCCGCAAAACAGTCGGGCGCATTGAAACATCGAATACTTTGAGATGGGATATTGTGCGGTGATGAATTACCAATTTTTAGAATTTTACGTGGTATTAATTACTGATTATCAGCGTGACGAGGGTTTTTGAAACCCTCGTCACGTTTTGCTAACAACTTATTAGCCGCGTGTGCCAAAGTTCATTTTTTTTCAAATACTTTTTCTCCATTCACAAAGGTTTTTAAAACCTGTGTTTCCAGAATTTTATCTGCCGGTACTGTCATTAAGTCTTGATTGAGCAGAATAAAATCGGCGAATTTGCCGACTTCTAAGCTGCCTTTTTCTTTTTCCTCAAAATTACCTTTTGCCGCCCAAATGGTCATACCTCTTAGTGTCTCCTCGCGCGTCAGAGCATTTTCCATTTGATACCCTTCCGCAGGAAAACCTTTACTGTCCTTGCGGACAACTGCGGCGTTGAAAGTCAAAATCGGGTTAATATCTTCCACCGGAAAATCCGTCCCCAGGGGTATCCAGCCGTTTTGATTGAGCAATTGCTTGAATGCGTAAGCCCCTTTTTCACGTTCTTTGCCCAAACGTTCACCAGCCCAATACATATCAGAAGTGGCGTGAGTGGGTTGTACTGAGGGAATGATGTGATGCTTTCCAAACATGTCGAAATCCGCCGGATTGATGACCTGAGCGTGCTCAATGCGCCAGCGGTGGTCGGTTTTGCCATTCAGATTTTTAGCGTATATTCTCAAAATTTCGCGGTTAGCAGAGTCGCCGATAGCATGGGTACAGGCTTGAAAACCATTTGCCGCAATGATTTGCGTAACAGAATCGTAATGAGAGACGTTATTCAACAAAAATCCAAAATGACCGGGGCGGTCGCTATAATGTTGTAACAAACAGGCACCCCGAGAGCCTAATGCACCATCCGCATAGAGTTTAAAACTGCGCACGCTCAACCGCTCCGTTTTAATCATTCCGCGTTTAAAAATATAATCATAATTCTCTTTTTCATCGGATAGCATGACGAAAAGGCGCATTTTCAACTCATTTGACCCGTTCATTTTCTCAATGAGATCCACAGTCGGATAATCCAAACCACAATCCACAACGGTAGTCAAACCGGCAGCAAAACAATTCGCTTGTGCGGCAAGGAGTGCGATACGCATTTTGGCTTCATTCGATTCCGGAATTTTAGCTCCAACCAACCCAATCGCTTTATCAATCAAAATACCCGTTAATGCGCCATTTTTAGTCTCAATTTCACCGCCCAAAATTTTTTGATTAGGTTTAATGCCCGCCAAATCCAAAGCGGCTTGATTGACTATAGCCCCGTGTCCATCTACTCTTCTAAGAATAACAGGACGATTTGGGAACAATTCATCTAATCTTTTTTTATCGGGATATTGCTTGACTGCCCAGTCGTTTTGATCCCATCCGCGACCCATCAGCCAATCTTTATCACTTATTTCGGGGTGTTCAGTCGCTTGTTTTTTTGAAAATGCCACCAATCGCTCGATTATATCGTCCCAACTTTTAGTGCCGACCAAATCTGCCGTTTGTAAACTCATACCGTAATTCACAAAATGGGCATGTGCATCAATGAAACCCGGATATAAAAACTTCCCCGCCGCATCTATTTGCACCTTTCCTTGATATTTTTGTGTGATGTCAGCGGTTGTTCCGATGGCTACGATTTTACCATTTTTTACCGCAAGCGCTTCTGCCGTTTCAAATTTGTCGTTAACCGTATAGATTTTGGCATTTATTACAACCATATCTACCGCCGTTTTTTTATCTAAAGCACAACTTAGGATCGTAATAAACAAAATACTCAACATAAGGGCATTGCCCTTTTTAATTAAATTCATCATTTGGTAAAAACTATTTAGATTAAAAGAAATTTTCATACGCTTACCCGTTCAACTGTTTTATTTTTTTACCCAATTCTTCAATCCTTGGTTTATAGTGGGCATCAACTTCTGAGAAAGAATTGGGATTTTGAATCAAAATTTGTTGTATCACCAACCCCCTCAGTATCTTGTCTTTTCTGAAGTCTTCGACTGTCAACACATCATTATCCAATTTTCTGACTTTAAAATAGGCTTGATTTTCTCTTTTAACCGCCTCAATGGCATTCAAAGTCACCGTTTTTTTATCAGCTGTTATATCCCGAACTATATCATTGATCCGAGCATTGTATTCATCCAACAAGGCTTCTAACTCTTCTTCAAGTGCCTTTTTATCTTGCATTTTTTGGCGCTTCTCAGTAACGGATTTTGTTTTTTTCTGTTCTTGCTCAACGGCTTTATTGGTAAATCCTTTTTTCACAGCTTGCACAAAAAAGCCTGCTTCATCTTTCACTTTCCCCAATTTAATGGTCTGCCGCGTGACTTCAATGGCTTGCCGAATGCGGTCTTCCTGATATTTATCAATCAGATGGGTGATCATTGTTTGACTCACACCCCACTCCTCCCCTACTGAAGTCACCAATTCGTCGAGTAATTGGGGATTTTTTGAATAGTCCTCCTCTGCTTCATGCGGTTTCATCACAACGGGTAAATTTTTAGTTTTGCTGCTACCCTTTGGTCTGATATGAAAATTCAATCGATGAACGGCTCTACCCTGCTTGATTTCATCGTATGTGAAAGTAATATCGGCGTATTTATCAAGATCTTTCTGAGCCTTGTCAATAATACGTTGTTTGATGCTTCCGTAAAGTTTGTATTGCCCCGTGAGGTCAAAAATATCGCGCAATTCGTCCACCGTCATCGTCCTGAAACCGGTATCTTCATATTGTTTCATCAACTCATACATTCGGAACGATTTGGGGCTAAGTTTGGCTAAAACGGTCAGATTGAGCCTTGTAAAACTATCTTTATAGTTCACAATCATATCTCTCACATCTTCATCGAAACCAATTTTAATGTATTTATCTTTACTCTCTACTTCGGCAAAACGACCGTCATGCAGTTTCACAACCGGAACAGCATATTTTTTAATGAGTGTTGTGGCTTGTCTTTCCCATCTGTCACCTTCGATTTGTTTATAGATATAAACTTTCCGGCCGAGCAATTTATCAGCAGCTTCTCTGATGGCTATATAGGATGTCTGGCTATCAGAAAGTTCAAAATCGCTGATGATTTCCTTTATCGGTATCATGTAATCAAGGGTTTTCGTATCGGGTGTGATGAGCATCAGCATTTTGGTAAAAATACGAAGTTCCCAGATGTCTAAGTTATGTCTTGCTTCTATGAGCTTGTTTGATTTGGCAATCAGCCGCATCGGTTTTTCTGTATTTTTCTTTTTCATAGTTCGCTTTTCATTATCTATAACAAAGATAATATTTAAACTATAACAAGTTATAATTCTTGTTATATTTTTGCCCACTTGAATGAAAAACCAATACTACTTTAAAAAGTGAAGACAATAAATGATTCGGAGAGGTTGTATTAAGAATATAGTCGTAAACAATGCGCAGTGCGTTAAAAATATAGTGAATGAATAAAAATACCTTCTTTTAGGTACTTATCGTGAGATTGAAATTTCCGTAAAAATTGTTATAATTCAAAATTTCGATTTCTGATTTCCGTAATATGTGTTATACTTCTCCGTAAAAATTGTTATAGATTTCCGTGTTTTGTGTTATAGTAATAAGAGGAAACTATTAAAATTTCCGTAAAAAGTGTTATAATTCAAAAATTTAAGTTGCCAAATTCAGGGATAAGTGTTATATTTCTCCGTAAGAAGTGTTATAATACAAACAATAGTCCCAATTTTTTATGTTATAAATGAAAATAAAATAATAAATAGCTGTCCGTAAAATGTGTTATGGCTGTCCGTGATAACCGTTATACTAAACCGTAAAAAGTGTTATAGTAGTTCCGTAAAAAGTGTTATAGCTGTCCGTAAAATGTGTTATACTTCTCCGTGAAAAGTGTTATAGATATGCTTCATAAAATATTGTTAATCAATGAGTTATTAGGCTCTACAATATAAACAATTATTACAAAATTTGTTACAAAATCAACAACCCAATAATTTTTTGGTGGTGAATTTTTTAAATATATAAAATAAAAAAAGCCGACGTGTTTCTTTTTTCACACCGGCTTTTTTTATCTAATTATACTGAGAGGTCAAAATTTATAGTCCATTTTGCCCAAATCTTTCTCGATAAAGTTGAGCAGATAATCTTTGATGGTCTGTTTGCTTAAAATCATTTTAATTTTGAGTTTTTCGTGCAAATCTTCGGGTACATCGATTGTTACGCGGACTTGTCGCATTTCTTTGGAGTCTTTTATAACAGCTTGTTTAGTGGATGTTTTGGCTTTCGGCTTATTAGGCTCCGTTTTTAATTCAGTTTTTTCGGGGACTGTTACTGGCTCTGCAACGCTTTTCTCTACTGGTGGCGTCTTCTTTTCGAGGGTATAAATTGAAGCGATATTTTTAGTTTCGGACTCACTGCTCTCTGTTTTGTTTTGGGCGGCTAAAAGGCGGTTTGCCTCCTCGATTTTGTCGGCAGTTAGTTTATTTTTCATTGACGGCTTTTTCATATTATCCGATATTTTAGAAATTCTTAAAAATATTGATTAACAAAAGGATATTTTTTTTTACTTTTCATGAAGATTTCCTGCCTTAGAGATATTTTTGAATAATGGCTTCTACTTCTTCAAAAAGCCTTGTCATTTCTTCTTTTGCTTTTTTATCCTCATATTCGATAACGCCTTTTCCGTCAATTTTAGCCTCACGATAAGCGACTCGATATGCTATTTTTGATTTTAAAACAGGCAATTCAAAATCATTTAAAATATCCGCTACTTCTCTATCAATTTTTAAATTCTGGTTGTATTTGTTCAGTATGATAAACGCTTCTACATCGCCTCCAATTTTCTTTTTCATCATTTTGGCTTCCTTGTAGCGTTTCATGAATCGCTCTAAAGTGCGGACTTCTTCTAAACTGGGAATTACGGGAATGAATACCGCGTCGCTCAATAAAATCGCTTTACTGGATAACTCAAACAGAGCCGGTGTTCCATCTATTATAACCACATCATATTGGTCAGACAAATTAAGAACCCGCTCGGTGACATTGTCTTGATGCACTGTCTCAAATTCGACTTTAGGGAGGTTTTTTCCGCGGTCTCCACCCCAATCACTTGTCGTACGGAGTTCGTAGTCTGTATCAACTAAAAACACGCTTTTTCCGCTGTGTGCGAGACAGACTGCAAGGTTCTGCGCAATAGTAGACTTGCCTACGCCACCTTTTAAGTTGGTTACTGATAAAATCATAGTTGATTCATTTTATTTACTTACATACTGCACCCCGTTTTAAAGTATAACAGTTTTTACGGGTGGCAGTTTTTAAGCTTTTCAGTTAATAATGGAATACTGTTTTCAGTTTATGTTGCTGTACTGCAAAGATGCAACAATGTTTTCAGTTTTCCATGTTATCAGGTAAAACTTTTTTCATTGTTTCAGTTTTAACTGTTTTGCTGTTTAATGGTGTCCAGTTTTAACTGTCAACCTGTTTTAAGTTTATACGCTTTTATGGTAAAAAGGTCATCAGTTTTCCAGTTTTTAACTTTCAAACTGATTGCCTCTTTTAAGTCTTGCAGTATGTACTGCAAAGATGTTGAAATTGAACCTGCTCTATAAGGCTATACTGTAATACTGCTATACTGCAATAATACCCCCAAGCGTTTTTTACCCCCCTCAGTATCAACCGGTTTATAGAGAAAAAATATTTTATTAAATAATTCAGAGAGTCCTAAAGCAAATTTTCGTTTATTTGTACTCTTTGCCATTATTATAACATCATAAAACTTGAGCTCTATGTTAACATGTCAAAAACATCTTTTTTCACTCGAATCAGCTTTTCATTATATCAACTGTTCTTACATGTCGCCATTGATGAAATCAGTTGAAGAAGCGGGCTATGAAGGAGTGCGCAAAAAAATACGCCCTTATCGTTTGACTATACCTGACTTTTTCGGTGATGCTGAGATACTGAGGGGGTTGTTTGCGCAGATAGTTAACGCCGAAATGCCACATCGGGTGGCTTTAATACCCTCCGTATCATATGGTATAGCTATTGTAGCCAACAATGTTAAAGCCGAAAAAGGGCAAAATATCATTGTGGCAGAAGCGCAGTTTCCCAGCAATATTTATACCTGGAGGACTTTGGCAAGTGATAAAGGACTGGAAATAAGAACAATCGAATATCCGGCAGTTCAACAGGGTAGGGGAGAGCGTTGGAATCAACGCATTCTTGAAGCGATTGACGATAAAACCGCCATAGTTGCTTTAGGGCATATTCACTGGGCGAACGGAACATTGTTTGACCTTCAATCCATCGCAGATCGAGTTCATGAAGTCGGCGGCATTTTGGTGATTGACGGCACGCAAAGTGTAGGAGCTTTACCGATTGATGTCCAAGCAATGGGTATAGATGCTTTAATTTGCGGGGGATACAAGTGGTTGATGGGTCCCTATTCAATGGGATATGCCTATTTCAACGAAAAATTTGACGGCGGCAAACCCATTGAAGAGAATTGGATAAACAGAAAAGACAGTGAAGATTTTATGAATTTGGTAAATTATAAAGATGAATATCAACCCCATTCTTTGCGTTATGATGTCGGTGAGCGATCTAATTTTATTTTAGTACCCATGGGCATTGCGGCTTTGCAACAGTTGCTGGAGTGGGGCATCCCTCATATTCAGGAATATTGCCATGCATTAACCAAAAATGCCGTAGAGCTTTGGAAATCAAAAGGCTTTTGGGTGGAAGAGGATAATTGGCGCAGCAAGCATTTGTTTGGTGTACAACTCCCTAACGGTATTTCGGTTGAACAGTTACAGCAAAAATTGAAAGAAAATAATATTTCCGTGTCCGTTAGGGGCGATTTTGTGAGAATTTCGCCCCATTTATACAATGATGAAAGTGATATTGCGGCATTAACCGAAGTGTTTTTGGGATTATAATGCCGAAAATACTTCACTATTAATATTCACGGATTATATCTAAAAGATAAAAACTATATGAATATTTGCGCAAAAAACCGTTTATTCGTTTCTAAAATTTAAAATATCAAGATATATGAAGCAAATTCTGTTAATTTTAACAATCCTCATGAATACTAAAATGATGAATGCTCAGGATTTTCCCGTGTATGAAGGGACGGATTTAGGCTTGACCTATACCCCTCAGTCGTCAACTTTTAAACTGTGGTCGCCGATAGCAAAAGAGGTGACTTTGCGTTTTTATAAAGAAGGATTACCCATAAAGGATAACAAAGATCTGATTGAAACGGTAAAAATGGAAAAAGGCGATAATGGTTTGTGGACTTTTGTCGCTCAAGGAGACCGGAAAAGTCAATTTTATACACTTCAAGTCGTGACGATTGAAGGAGTTACCATGATGGAAGTACCAGACATCTATGCTAAAGCTGTTGGGGCAAACGGAAAACGCGGGCAAGTTGTGAATTTAACGGAAACTAACCCGAAAGGGTGGGAGACTGATAAAAGTCCGGAATTTAAACAAAAAACCGATGCTATCATTTATGAGCTTCACGTCCGAGATGCCTCTATTGCCGATAATTCGGGCATCAAGAAGAAAGGCAAATATTTGGGTTTGGCGCAGGAAAAAACTAAAAACAAAGACGGATTGACCACCGGACTGGCACATATCAAAGAATTGGGTGTCACCCATGTTCAGTTATTGCCGATTTATGATTTTTTTACGGTTGATGAAGCACAAAACGCCACGGACAAAAACTATAAAAAATACAATTGGGGTTATGACCCTTTGAACTATAACGCACCCGAAGGCTCTTATTCCACCAATCCATTTGATGGCAAAGTTCGAATAGAAGAATTGAAAACGACCATTCAAAAATTGCATAAGAATGGGCTCCGCGTCATTATGGATGTGGTGTATAACCACACGATGTTCGGTGAAGAATCATATTTTCATCAACTCGTGCCGTATTATTATCACCGAACAACGCCGGAGGGCAAATTTGCCAATGCGTCGGCTTGCGGCAATGAAACGGCGAGCGACAAACCGATGATGCGTAAGTTTATGCTCGAAAGCTTGAAATATTGGGTGACTGAATACCACATAGATGGTTTTCGTTTTGACCTAATGGCCATTCATGATATTGAAACGATGAATCTCATTTCTAAAGAATTACATCAAATCAAGCCTGATATTCTGCTTTTAGGCGAGGGTTGGACTGCGGGTGACTCACCATTGCCCGAAAACCAACGGTCGTTGAAAAAATACACGTATCGATTAGATAAAATTGCCGCCTTTAGCGACGATTTGCGCGACGGTTTGAAAGGTAGTGTTTTTGCGCACGAAGATAGAGGGTTTGTCAGCGGAAAAAAAGGCATGGAGGAGAGCGTGAAATTTGGGATAGTGGCTTCCACGAAACATCCACAGGTAGATTACTCGAAGGTTAATTACTCAAAAGAGCCCTGGACGGCTGAACCCTATCAATGCATCAACTATGCGGAATGTCATGATAACCACACGCTTTGGGATAGACTTTTGAACTCCAACTCAAAGGATACTGAGGGGGATAGAATTAAGATGCA
>JANPGW010000161.1:0-2434 GCA_031424115.1 Saprospiraceae bacterium
CGGTCGCTTAACCTGTGTACCAACTTTGACTCTTGCATTGGACGATAGACAATGTATCAATGTCCTTGACGCTGCTTCTTTGCTGATTGATAATACCTATTATTGTGCAAATTATTACTACGCTTCTATTCCCGGCAGAACGGATTTAACCTTCCCCAGTCATTATATTACCAGTGCTGATTTGGGTAAAACCTTGACTGTCACCGTCACCGATAATTTCAGCGGCAGCTGTACGACTCGCGTCACAGTGGTGGACACAAAAGCACCGGTTGTGAATCCTCCTCAAGACACCATCATTACCTGTGCGGATTTGAGCCGAGATGGCAAAATATTGCCGAATTTGACGCTCCCGATTGTTATTTATGAATGTGGTAAAACGACGTTTACCTATCAGGATAGAACCTTAACGCCGCCGATTGGTCAAACATCTTTTAATACACAACCCGCCGGATTTCCTTTAGATAAATACTTTAATTTTTCTTCGGCTTATAATGCTTCCAAAATCATCGTTCGCACTTATACAGCCACCGATGAATTCAATAACAGTTCTACCGTTCATCGCGTGATATATGTTAAAAACATACAACTGTATCAAATAGAATGTCCAAAAGATGTTACTGTGGCTTGCGTTCAAGGGGATTATCATACAGGTATTCAAAGCACGGGCGTTCCTTTCATAAGAAATGGTGGTTCATTGCAAGATGTTTCATGTGGTATTGATTATTTCTATTCCGATGAAAGAACCGAAGAGAGTATAGGCTATACCATCAAAAGATTATGGACATTAGTGAATAGAAATACGCAAGACCGCCAAACCTGTGTTCAGACCATTACGGTCAATTGCACGCCCGCACCTGCTTTATCGTTATCCGGTACTATCAAAAAAGAAAATGGCGAAAGCGTATCGGCAATGGTCAAACTCTATAATCCCAATGATTCGGTAGCGGTTGCGGTGAATAGTGCTTATCAGTTTTCCAACCTTACTCAAGGTAGAGCATATCGGGTCAGACCGGAAAAAAATACGGATGTACTCAACGGGGTAACGACTTTTGATATTGCTCTGATGAGCAAACATCTTATTGATATTCAGCCATTTACATCGCCTTATCAAATGATTGCTGCCGACGTGAATCGGGATGGCGAAATTGATGCTGCTGATTTACTAACAGTGAGAAACCTCATATTGAGACGTTTGGCGCAACTGCCTAATAACAACACTTCGTGGCGCTTTATTCCTAAAAATTATATATTTACAAATAAGTCAAATCCATTTGCAGATGACTTTCCCGAAATATTGAGTATCAATAATTTGATGAATAGTGATAGTACAGCAGATTTTGTCGCTATAAAAATAGGTGACGTTAATCTCTCTGCAAAAACAGCAATGAATACTCTAAATATCAGAAATAGCCGCCCGATTGAGGCAATTTATTTGGTAGATAAGAAATTAGAAGCCGGAGAAGAATATGTTTTTGACCTTAATATTAAAAACAGCGCTTTGTCAGCACTACAATTAGCACTTAAAATAGATAAAAATAAGGCAGAATCTTTCAACATAAAAGCCGGCAATTTGCCTGAATTTGAAAAAGATAATATTGAAGTGAATGAAAAACAAGGGATAATAGCTGCCGCTTGGGCAAGTAATCGCACTGAAAAGCTATCAGATGAAAATAGTGTCATAAAATTGGGGATCAAAGCTCGTCAATCGGTATGGTTGCATGAACTGATAAGCCTTGATGAACAAAACATGGAGAATTTGGCGTACAATACTGAGGGGGTAGAAAAACAATTGCAACTGCATTTCACAAGCCTTAAAACAGAGACGCCTCTATTTGAATTGCATCAAAATCGCCCAAATCCTTTTACCAACGAAACCCTGATTTCATTTATTTTGCCTGAAACCCAGTTGGCTGAATTGGCTATTTACGATGTCAACGGGAGAAAAGTGTATTCGACAAATCGCATCTTCGCAAAAGGCTATAATGAGGTCAATCTTAATAATACTGTTTTGAAAAACTCCGGGGTGTATTTCTATCGTTTGCAATCTGATAAATTTACCGCCGTGAAACGCATGCAGTATTTTGCGGATTAATAAAAGACTTTCTTTAACGTTCACAAAAAAGAGATAGTAAAATCAAGGTAATGTAATAGTAAATTCTGAAAATTTTCCTTCTTGTGATTCCACTTCCAAAGTCCCGCCATGCCCTTTGGTCACAATATCATAAGCCAGTGAAAGCCCTAAACCAGTGCCTTGCCCTGTGGGTTTTGTAGTAAAAAACGGTTGAAAAACTTTAGCGCGCACGCTTTCGGGCATACCCAAACCATTGTCTTTCACTTTTATAATGATTTGATTGTCAATCTGTTGTGTAGTCACTGATACTGAGGGGGTGTAGTTATCCAAACTCTCCAAGGGTTTCAAACCCTTGGAGAGTTG
>JANPGW010000162.1:0-6526 GCA_031424115.1 Saprospiraceae bacterium
CCCCAAAGGGGGAGCTTGATAGTGGGTACTCACCGTTACAGTCGGAATGTAGGATTCATCCTTTTGGCGCAATAGAACAGGCACTTCCTGCTCCCCCTTTGGGGGTTGGGGGGCTTTGCTCCGTTCATTGACCGCATAAAAAGCATTATTAATCAAATTCAATAAAACACGCCCAATATCCTGCGGAATCACTTCGATTTTAGGCAAGTTTTCATCAAAATCAGTTTTAAAGTCCGCATTAAAAGAATTGTCTTTTGCTCTTAAACCATGATAGCTTAACCTCAAATATTCATCCGCCAATTTATTAATGTCCGTCAATTCTTTTACACCCGTGCTCGCACGAGAATGTTCAAGCATCCCTTTCACGATGCTGCTCGCTCGCTTGCCATGATGATTGATTTTCTCTTGATTGGATGTTAAATCCGTCAATAATTCCTCAATATATTCTTTATCTATATCGGGTTTATGGATTTCATCATTCAAATCTTTAGCTAAATCCACACTCAATTCAGAGAAGTTATTGACAAAATTCAAAGGGTTTTGTATTTCATGGGCGATGCCTGCGGTGAGTTCACCGAGGCTGGCGAGTTTTTCTTTTTGGATGAGTTGTTTTTGTGAGGCTTTTAATTCGGCTGTTCTTGCTTCTACTTGTTTTTCAAGGGTTTCATTTTGTGTGGCGAGGATTCGTTGTTTTTCTTTTTCTTGTGCAATATTTTGGGCTGCCAATTTCTCATTTTCGACAAGTTTTTCTTTCAATTGTTTATTAACGCTACCAAAATCTTTCGCTAGTATAAGTGCATAGGCTATTGGAAAACTTAAGACAGCGATATTTGAAGTAAGATGACTTACCCATTTAGGTAGTAATATTACATTAAAAGCAATCAGGATAAAAATGGTCTGAGAAATAACATATATATAAAATGAAACAATAAGAAATCTAATTCTTTTCTCTCCTTGTTTTATTGCATTATTGCTAACTCTAAAATATTCAAAAGCTAAAACAAAATTTAAGAAGATAAATGAGTAAGCCCAGCCCCATGAATAGAAAAATAAAAAGATCGGATACGATAATAAAATTAGTAGAGTCACGAACCAAAATGATATCCCTCTTTTTAAGTTAATTATAGAGTAAGTAGCATTTAATCCACACAAGTACATTATTATTAAACATATAATTATCACATGTTTGTGCCAATAAAGAACTATAAATTCGTTTGGAAGGATAGTATTTTTGTTGATTAAAAACAAGAAACTACCGATTATACCCCAAACTCCAACATATAGATTAGCAGCATTTAATTTGAAAGAAAAGAAAAAGAACAGGTATAAAAGTCCCATAAAGAGAAAAAAACCTGATTTTCCATAATCTAAAATAGAATAAATATTTTGCCTTTCTTGATAGGAATTTATAGAGCTATCCATTTCATAGATAGTAGCATGAAAAAATCTATTACCAATAGCTGCAAAATTATTTAAATGATTTTTATTAGTAAATGAAAAACGAATAGCTATACATTGAATACCTGTCTTATGAAAAATCAAAGAATAAGGGCGGCCATTAGAAGTAAAGGTTACTTCTTTATTTGGACTTTTATTTACATTTCCTATTTGGGTAATTATTTCATTGTTTAGATAGATTTCATTTGCGCCATTCTGAAACAAATTAATTGCAAGGCTTTTTTTTACTAAATTACTATCAACCCACAATTTAAGCCTTATCCAACCTAACTCTGACTGCCTTATTTGAGGCAAATTATATAAATCTTTCGTCGGGTCAATATTCTCCCAAGCCGAATCATCAAAATCAGCTTTAGCCCAATCGAAGTTATCGCCAGCGTGCCATTTCCAGTTTTTATTCAACAGCACCCCCTCAGTAGGAAAGTTATCAATGCGGAAAATATCGCTGTTTTGGGCAACAGAATGAGCAGAGAAGAAGAGTAGAAAAAGGACTAACTGTTTCATCATCCATTGGTTTTAAAAGGTAAAGTAATGATAAACTCCGACCCGACCCCCTCTCCGAAGGAGTCCCCTTGAACAGTTGAAAACACTTCTAAAGTCCCGCCATGTCCTTTCGTCACAATATCATACGCCAGTGAAAGCCCTAAACCAGTCCCTTGCCCTGTTGGTTTGGTTGTAAAAAATGGTTGGAAGACTTTGGCTCTTACGCTTTCGGGCATTCCTATGCCGTTGTCTTTGACTTTTATAATTATTGAAGCCCCCCCCGCCCCCAAAGGGGGAGGCAAGTAGTGGGTAGTGACCGATACTGAGGGGGTGTAATTTTCATCGTTTGAAAGCAGTTTTCTTTGATTGACCGCATAAAATGCATTATTAATCAAATTCAATAAAACACGCCCTATATCCTGTGGAATCACTTCTATTTTAGGCAAGTTTTCATCAAAATCAGTTTTAAAGTCTGCATTAAAAGAATTGTCTTTTGCTCTTAAACCATGATAGCTTAACCTCAAATATTCATCCGCCAATTTATTAATATCGGTCAATTCCTTTACGCCTGTACTGGTGCGGGAATGCTCAAGCATCCCTTTTACGATATTGCTCGCCCGCTTGCCATGATGATTTATTTTCTTCTGGTTTTGACTTAAATCATCGAATAATTCGCCGATATATTCCTTGTCTTGCGTGGGTTTCCCCATTTCTTCTTTTAACTCTTTGGCTAAATCCACACTCAGTTCAGAGAAGTTATTGACAAAATTCAGAGGGTTTTGAATTTCATGAGCGATACCGGCGGTCAGCTCACCGAGGGAAGCCATTTTTTCTTTTTGAATGAGTTGGGTTTGCGTTTTTTTAAGATTATCAAGCGTTTCTTCCAAATTTTTTCTTTGGGCATCTAACACATCCCTTTGTTTTTGAATTTCTTCATTGAGTTGCACCAATTCAATATTCTTTAACTGATATATTTCCGCTTCCTTCCGAGATTTTTCAACTTGATGGGTTATTTGCAGATTAACAAGTTTTTGATTGAATGTTTGATTAAATAGCTCTTTTTCAAGCGTATTATGGATTTCTAAATGCTCTAAAGCATCACTATTTTTAGTTGAATTTTTATAAAATTTATAATATTGAAAATGAATATGCGACAACAAATCTTTGGCTTTCAAGTCTTTGCCAATTTTCAACGCTTTTCTAAGAAGAGCCTCAATTTTATCGTGATTTACTTCATCAATCAAGGGATATAAACTGCTCAAAAAAAGCAAAACTTCAGCTTGTCCTTTTTTATCACCGATATTTGTTCTGATTTTGAGGCTTTGTTGGGCATAGTCAAAAGCCTTTTTACTTTCCTCAGAATGAGCATAAATAAGACTTAAATGATACAAGGAATTGCCTTGTCCTTTTTTATCGCCGCTGGATTCCGTGATAGCTAAACTTTTCAAACAGAAATTCTCAGCTTTGGTATTATCACCCAACTTGTGGTATATCAAACCGATATTATCTAAACACCCTGCTTCACCCCATTTATCTCCTGACTCGCGTCTAAGACCTAAGCTTTGTTCATAGTATTTTAGAGCGTTTTGATTGTCACCCATATCGGCATAAATAACCCCAATATTGTTGAGAGAATAGGAGATAGAGACCCAATAATTCAATTTTCTACCCAACTCAAGGCTTTTGAGTAAATATTCAAGCGCTTGTTCGAGGTATCCTAAATATTTATACGTGATGCCGATATGATAAAAACTTAAAGACAAGCCATCTTCATACCCTATTTGTTGGCGCAATTCAGAGCCTTTGAAAAGATAGTCAAGCGAGGCTGCATAATCGCCTAAACTTCTTTTTATGATGCCTATATATTCATAAACGTCCGATTGTCCCTTCAAGTCATTGACTTGTTGAAACAACAAGAAAGCTTCATTCAATAATGGCAAAGCCTCTTGGAATTTGGCTAATCGAATATGGCAAAAGCCCAAAGTTCGAAGGGCTTCGCCTTGCCCTTTGAGGTAACCTACCTCATTGGATAAAGCCAAAGCCCGACTACTCAACTCAAAGGTTTGCGTCGAATCACTGACGCGCATGCCCCATGCTGTTTGATTGAGCTGCTCTATTATTTGTACTGACGATTGTTCCTGCGGGTGCATTTACCCAGTTTGTTTAAATCATGTAAAATTCCCAACTGATACGGTCAGGGTCTTTAAAGGAAATGTAATTTTTACCCAATGTTTCGTCAAATTTAACGCCTGTATTTTCCACATTTGCAGCAGTTAAAGCTTCGGCAACTCGATTAAGTTCCTTTTCATCGGCACAACCCAATGCGAGGTGGTCAAGACCAATATTAAAGGGGTTAAATTTTTCGTCAGAAGATTGTACAGTTGCCGGGCGCATCCCGATATACGTACCCCCTGCAATAAAGATGAATAAATCAGGCTTTTCTAAGGCGATTTGAAAGCCTAAAGTATCGTGATAAAAAGCCTTTGCCCGCTCCATGTTGGATGTTCTCAATGCAAGATGGTGAATACCTGGGGTTTGTGGTGAGATTGCCATGATATAATAATTGATTTTTTTGGTGGAAAAATAAAGTTTAAGTTTAAAGATATAATTAATTTTAAAAAAATTGTATATTTTATGTTAAAAAGGCAATTTAATTAAGAACTCCGAACCGCCCCCCTCAGTACTTTCCACTTCCAAAGCCCCACCATGCCCTTTCGTCACAATATCATAAGCCAAAGACAATCCTAATCCCGTTCCCGAGCCAGTAGGTTTAGTTGTAAAAAACGGTTGAAAAACTTTCGCTCTCACGCTTTCGGACATACCCGTGCCGTTATCTTTGACTTTTATAATGATAGAGCCAGCCCCCCCCGCCCCCAAAGGGGGAGCTTGATAGTGGGTACTCACCGTTACAGTCGGAACGTAGGATTCGTCCTTTTGGCGCGATAGAACAGACACTTCCTGCTCCCCCTTTGGGGGTTGGGGGGCTACGGCATAAAAAGCATTATTATACAAATTCAATAAAACCCTTCCAATATCTTGCGGAATAATCTCGATTTTACTGAGGGGGTCTTGAAAATTCGTTTCCATCGTCGCATTAAAGTCTTTATCCTTTGCTCTCATACCATGATAGCTCAATCTCAAATATTCGTCTGCCAAAGCATTAATATCGGTCAGCTCCTTCACACCCGTGCTCGCCCGAGAATGTTCGAGCATCCCTTTCACGATGCTGCTCGCTCGTTTGCCATGATGGTTGATTTTCTCTAAATTGGATTTAATATCCCTTGAAAGAGCTTTTATTTCACCGGTATTTCCTTTGTCAATTTGCTCATTCATTTCATCAATGAGTTCATTGCTGAGTTCTGAGAAATTATTCACAAAATTCAAGGGGTTTTGTATTTCATGAGCGATGCCTGCGGTGAGTTCTCCGAGGCTGGCGAGTTTTTCGGATTGGATGAGTTGGGTTTGGGTGGCTTTGAGGGTTTCCAAAGATTTTTGTAGTTGTATGCCCTTTTCATTGATTTCATCTTTTTGCTGTTGCAAAAGGGCATTGGCTTTTTGTTTTTGACGATTGTTTCGATAAAGAAGGGTAGCCAATAGAAATGCTCCGACAAGAATTGCCAACAATGAATAAATCTTGATTTTACTCTGATAGGCTGCATTATCTGCTTCAATTTTTTGTTGCATTATTTGCTGCCTTCGTTCTTCTTTATGCGCAATATTGAGCACATCGCGGACTTTTTCAGCACCTGACACACTGTCTCGAGCAGCTATTGAAAGGTCGCTATAATACAAAGCTTTTGAATAAAGCCCCTTTTTTTCATACGCCATCCGCAACAATCGGGTGGATGTTTTCATGACTTCGAAACCTTTTATTTTTGTTGCTCCTTCATATGCCTGTGTTGCGTAATGAATAACCGAGTCAAGTTGATTTTCTGAATAATAAAAATTAGCTAATCCTATCTTACTTTCTTGTAAAGAAAGCTGAAAATTCACTTCCACTGCTTTGTTGAGTGCCAAATGATAAAACCGTAAGGCGTCTTGAGGTTGATTCAGTCGGATATAAATTGAACCGAATAGATTACAAATCTGACAATAGAAATATGATATTTCGCTGTTAATGTCTTTTTCTAAAATCCGATCATAGCTCATTTTTGCATAGTGCATGGCAGAGTCCAATTGACCCATTTTTTCATAGAGAATCCCCATTCGCAAGGGGCCGGCTACATATCCGCGTTCATCTATCAATACGGATTTATTTTTTAAGCTATTTTCATATAATAAAAATGCCCTTCGCCCGTAATCAAGTCCGTTTACAAGGTCGCCTTGTGCTTCGTAATTGATGCCGATAAATGCCAAAGCCATACTCTGGTCAGTCTTAGTTTCCTCTGCAAAACGCAACACTTCTTGGAACATTTCTATTGCTTTGACGGGTTCTCCAGTATGCGTATAAGTAAACCCCAAGGTTATCAAGCACCCCATAGTTCTGTATTTATCCCCTATCTTCCTCGCCAATTTGAGAGCTTGATTAAAATCCTCAACGGTTTTATTGGGATTGGCAAATTGATTAGCTACAGCCAATTGAAAT
>JANPGW010000163.1:0-4017 GCA_031424115.1 Saprospiraceae bacterium
TGTAAGAGCGGAGTCGAGACTTTTAAGTTTTGTGTCCCACTGAGCCAAAAGAAGATTTGACAACAGGATAAAAGAGAAAGCACAAAATAGTTTTTTCATTAGCAATATTATTTTGACAAACATACCCTTTTTATTTGAAAAAATGAAGTCGTAATTCTATGCTCCGTTAGTTTTTAGTTTAGGGTGTTTAGTTTTTAGACACACACACTAAAATCTACCGAACTATGATAATTTGTATCGTGAATTTATCAAAATATTTTACCTTAGCCCGTAATTAAACGATTGAAAATATGCTTTTAGCTGTTGACGTCGGAAACACCGACACCGTTTTTGGCATTTGGAAAAATAAAAAATGGACGCACATTTTTAGAACGCTTTCATTGCCGGATGAACCATCTTTGTATTACGAAAGTAATTTAAGACTCCATTTTTTAGAAGCCAATTTAACTATTTCTGATATCAAAATTGTGGTTTTAAGCAGTGTTGTACCTCAACTGACACCTACTTTAACGACTATGTTGACTAATGTAATTGGTTATCCACCGATTATAGTAACGCACAACATATATCCCGAAATGAGTGTTAATATTGATCATGCTCACGAAATCGGTTCAGACCTTGTTGCCAATGCTGTTGCGGCATTTACCAAATATCAGCGCAATGTCGTTATCGTTGATTTTGGAACGGCTTTGACATTTACAACCGTTTCCGGTGAGGGTGCAATATTGGGTGTGGCTATTGCACCCGGATTGAAAACTGCTGTGAAAGCTCTTTTTTCCAATACCGCTCAATTGCCCGAAGTGCCGTTGAAATTACCGGAATCTGCCATCGGGAAAAATACAACCCATGCCATTCAAGCCGGCATTTTGCTCGGTTACGAAAGTTTGGTCAGGGGCATGATTACCCGCATCCGGCGCGAATTAGATGGCGATTGTATTGCTGTTGCTACGGGCGGCTTGTCTTCGATTATCGAGACTTTACACGGCGAATTTATTGAAATTAACCGCAATTTGACTTTGGATGGTTTGCGCATTATTGGAGAAAGATTGAAGAAACGGGGCTCAAACAATAAAATAGTCAACAAAAACGACTAAAATATCATGGGGAAATTAAGTCTGTATGGCATTGCATTTTTACTCGGTACCGTAAAATTTTTATTTGCGGCATCCATGGTCAGTGCTTCTTCTTTGACGCCCTTGGAGATTGCTTTAGCTACCGGTGCGGGTGCATTTTTCAGTTTTAATGTCTTTTACTGGTCGGCGGGCTATTTTATGAGACGGGCAAGAAGAAAAAATTTTGAAGCCATTCAAAAGGGTACTTACAATCCCAAACGGTCATTTTCCAGAATCAATAGAATAATGGTGAAAACCAAAATGTCTAAAAGCGGTTTTTGGGTGATTTGCACACTGGCGCCCATTTTTTTATCCATACCAATTGGTACTATTATAGTCGCCAAATTTTATCACGGTTGGAAATGGACTTATCCTGTCGTAACAGCTTCTATCCTCACTTGGGCATTTTTTTTAGCTTATCTCAACGGTTTTATTTTTGCTTATTTTAGATAAACTGGTTTTTATAGTGGTTGCAGGCTATAGCAATGGAGTAACCTCCTCTTTATCTAAAAACCTTAAAAACTGTATTTGAGTCTTCAAAAATCCTCTTTAATTTGCACCGTTTCCAGCCTGAAAAATTGTAAAATCGCTTTCCGTCTTAATAAATCGAAATACAAAGTGTTATTTTTTATTTAAAAAACAATAGATATATAATTTTTCATTGTGTGGACGTTAATTTTGCGGCAATATTATCAGTACATTCTTCAAAAACCATTTATAACATGTTCAAACCCAAGATTTTTCTATTTACCCTTTTTGTATGCCTGTCGGTTCAACGTTTATCGGCACAAATGCTTCAGGACTCTTTGGTCAATCTTTACAACAACTATATGCACTTGAGTAAACAAACCGGTCGTTTGGATAGCATGAATAGTGTGATTGCGTCTTTACAGACTCAATACCATAACTTCGATGCCGTATTGCGTTCGAGCAATGAATCCTTGAAACGCATTACCAATGCCCAGTTGTTTTCTTTCGATAGGACGCTCAAATTGCAACGCACCAAAATTATTAATACGGTAGATTTTATCCGGGGTGCTAATACCAGCCTCAATGCCCTGCAAGTGTTGGGTAGCATTTCTTCTTATCTCGAAAATATCGGTCAATTAAACAATCCAGCTAACAACGAGTTAGGTTTTGCCTTAACTGACGATATTATTAAGATTTTAGATGCGCGTATTTTGAGTAAAAAAGGATTAAAAACACCCCCGAATAAATTCATTGGTATTGTCAAAGAAATGATGAATGCTCCGGTGACAACATCTTTTGTCAAGGCTATTCCTGTAGTGAGCAATATTAAAGGCGTCATTGATCTCGTTATTCACCTCACTGCTACTGAGAAAAATGTAGAGGTAGAAGACTTGATAAAACTCAAAGCCGATTTAAAAAAATACATTGAGCATTATGAAGGACTGGAGCAATCCAATCTGGCTTTTACGTCCAATCTCAATAATCTTAATGTCCGTATTGATGCTCTTAAACTGATTTTGAAAAACTATACCACCGAACGTTTGCGCCCGCTCAATCCTTATGTCAATATTGATACCTTCCGCAATCTGACCCATTTGGTCAATCGATATTGCGACAAAGAAGATGCGCAAATTAAAGTGGATAGAATCATTGATGAGTTCAAAAATGAAAATGGCACTTTAAATTATGAAAAAGCCCTCAGCGATACCCGTATTTTTTACCCAGAATATGCCCTCAATCAAGCTCAGGTCATTTACGACGAATTGGAAAGTATTTCTCGATCCTATTTGTCCAATTTATATACGTATCAACAAAACATTGAAAAAGTGTTGGTCAATTCAAAAAACAATAAATTGGGTGATTTGAATAAAATTGATGGCAAAGTCAAAACCTTACAAGCCTTACTCGATAATGTATCCGAAGCCGTCAAAAACGGTGTGAATTTGGATGATGTTCAGAAAAAACTGCAACGCATCAATGGTTTTGTGCTGCCTTAAATTCTTATTGCTCGCCACTAATTGCACTAATTTTCACTAATATTTTGAGAATAATTAGTGGGAATTAGTATAATTAGTGGCTATGAATACTCCCCTCAGCCTTGCCTGCCGGCAGGCAGGTATAACCGTTAAAATATCTTTAAATCAACCAAATATCATGAAAGCCATCCTCTACGAAGCATTTCAACAAGCCCCGACTGTGCAACAAGTAGCTGACCCGACACCGACTGACAACGGGGCAGTGATAGCGGTTAAAGCAACCGGACTTTGCCGCAGCGATTGGCATGGATGGATGGGGCATGATAAAGATATTGTCCTGCCGCATGTGCCGGGTCATGAGTTTGCGGGTATCATACAAGCAGTCGGCAAAAACGTGCGCCAATGGAAAGTAGGAGACCGAGTGACCGTTCCATTTGTCTGTGGGTGCGGCGTGTGTCCGCAATGCCATTCAGGCAATCATCAAGTGTGTGATACACAATTTCAACCCGGATTCACCCATTGGGGTTCGTTTGCGGAGTTTGTGGCTGTAGAAAATGCTGATATCAATCTTGTGAGCTTACCTGAAAATATGGATTTTGTAACGGCGGCGAGTTTAGGCTGCCGTTTTGCCACGTCTTTTCGGGCAGTAGTGGCGCAAGGCAAAGTCTCCGGCGGTCAATGGGTGGCGGTGCATGGCTGTGGTGGTGTCGGTTTATCAGCCATTATGATTGCCCATGCATTGGGTGCGCAGGTGGTGGCGATTGATATTGACGATGAAAAATTGACTTTTGCTCAATCTATCGGTGCGGCAGCAACCATCAATGCTTCTAAAAATCCAGATATTATCCATCAAGTCAGAGAGTTGACAAAAGGCGGTGCGCATGTATCACTTGATGCTTTGGGAAGCCCTACGACGTGTTTTAATTCCATCGGCAATTTGCGAAAACGAGGTAAACACA
>JANPGW010000164.1:0-53249 GCA_031424115.1 Saprospiraceae bacterium
CATGATTTTTTGACCGTCAAATTGTTCCAGTATTAAATTAAGGATTTGTTCTTCGGTATATTTTACCATCTTTTTACCCGTTTCGTAGCTATATGCTTCGCCGACTCGGGCAAAAAGGAGCCGCATAAAGTCATAAATTTCGGTTATGGTACCGACTGTCGAGCGCGGATTGCGCCCCGTAGTTTTTTGTTCGATGGAGATCACCGGACTCAAGCCAGTAATTTGTTCCACATCAGGTCGCTCCATTGAGCCAATAAATTGACGAGCGTAGGCGGAAAAAGTTTCCATGTAGCGCCTTTGCCCTTCCGCGTAAATAGTATCGAATGCCAACGAGGATTTCCCGCTACCACTTAAACCTGTAATCACAACTAATTGATTACGAGGTATTTTTACATTGATATTTTTTAAATTATGAACTTTCGCGCCGGTTACTTCAATGTTTTCTTGAGCTAACATTTGAGGTGTAGGAGGGGCGAGTGTCACTAAATCATTAACCGATTGATGAGAAGCCATATTATTGAATCTTTTGCAAACCGCAAAAATACGAAAAAACGTTTTGTTTTAAAATATTTGTTTGAAAATAATGATTTTGTTTTTTAATAGGCTTATGATTATTTTCTTCTTCTACAACCATATTAGCGCGACAAAGATTAGATTTGTTCAAAAAAAAAATCAAATTTTTATAACTTAGTGACGCTTAAAAAATAACTTGTGTATTTTCAATTTAACACATAGGCACATAGAGCACATAGAATCATACGTAATTTATTGATTATCAATTTTTTATAAAAAAAACTATGTGCTCTATGTGCCTATGTGTTAAAGAAAAAACAACCAAATTATTATTTATTCATTACTTAGTGTGTTTAAATGTCGTTATCAATACTGCTTAAGCGTCCCAAATTTTTTGTTCATATTCACGACTATTCATTTAAAAATAATCGAAAATGAAAAACATTTTATTAGCTGCTTTTATCGCAGCCATTGGTTTTGTCTCTTATTCCTGCAACTCTTCTACCAGCGGGAAAACCACAACTTCAACGAAGACCCAACCCAAAGAAAAACCGGCCGAAAAAGAAGAAGCCATCGGTGAAAAATCGAAAGGCACTTTGGTTGATTTTATTATCACCGATAGATTAATGGCCATAGTTGATAAAGCAAAAAAAGAGAAAAAAGTGGTGTTTTTAGATTTTTATGCCACTTGGTGTGCGCCGTGTCGCTTGATGGATCAATCCGTTTTTGTCGATGAGGAGGTCGCCAATTATATGAATCAAAACTGCGTCAATATGAAAATTGATGCCGAAAAAGGCGATGGCGTGGCGCTCAAAATTCAGTTCAATATCAACGCTTACCCCACGTATGTTTTTATTGATGGCAATACAGACGAAGTGATTAGAAAGGAAGGCTCACTTTCGATTGATGACTTTAAAAGATTCATGAAAAACGGGGTCTGGAAAGTTAAAAATCCAGCAGGCAAGCCATAAAAATCGAGCAAAATAATTACTCGAAAAATAATTCCATAGCGATTCTATCGGCTAATAATCTGCCGGTATCGGTCAGATAATATTTTTTCCCATCCGTTATAACTGTTTGATTTTGAATATATTGTAACACTTTTTTATTGAAATATTTTAAAAAAATTTTACCAAATTTCGAATCAATGACGGAAGGGTCGCAGCCCCAAATAGTGCGAAGCGTGGTCATTACGTATTCGTTGTATCTCTGTACGTCGGTCAAATCTTCGCGTGTGAAGGGTACTATATCCTCATTGAGACTTTTGATATATTTGGCATTGTTCGCAATATTCCACTGTCGACTAAGGCCATTAAAAGAATGAGCAGAGGGCCCAATGCCCAAGTAAGGTACACCTAACCAATAATTGGAATTGTGGCGGGCAAAACAATCGGGTTGGGCAAAATTGGAAATTTCGTAATGAATGAACCCAAAACGTTTCATTTCACTCATCAATATCTCAAAATGCCGCGCTGATTTTTCCTCATCAACGGGCGCGGTTTTTCCTTTTTTGATAAAACTATCAAGTGCCGTTCCGGTCTCCACCGTCAAACCATAACACGAGATATGGGGAATATCGTACTCAAAAGCGATTTTGAGGTTTTTGAGCCATTGTTCATCGCTGGTAGTTGGTGAGCCGTATATGAGGTCAATCGTCAGATTATCAAAACCAATATCTTGGGCATATTCGATACAGGCGCGTGCTTCAATGGCATTGTGCGCCCGATTCATCCACAGCAAGTCTTCTTCCGAAAAAGACTGAATACCAATGCTCAAGCGGTTGATTGGCGTCGCATTTTTCAGGTCAGTGAGATATTCGGGGCTGAGGTCATCGGGATTGGCTTCGAGTGTTATTTCGGGATTAGCGGAGATAGAAAATGTGGAGTATATTTTTTTAAATAATATATTGAGGTCTTTGGCTACCAATACTGAGGGGGTGCCACCGCCGAGATAAATAGTGTCAATTTCGGCATCTCTGAGGTATTCCTGCTGTAAATCTATTTCCTGTAAAATAGCCAATAACATCTCATCTTTCTGCCGCAAAGAAGTAGAAAAATGAAAATTGCAATAGTGGCAAGCCTTTTTGCAAAATGGAATATGGATGTAAACACCTGCCAAAGTTGGTCTTAATTTAGGTACAATAACATTTAAAATCTCTGTAAAGAACGGCATTTTTTTCTTAACTTCTGTAACTTCGCCGCACAAATCCTGACAGGTTGTGATTTTAATAACATATTGTTTTTTGATTCAGATTTAAACCATTGATTATCAAATTTTTAAAATAATGAAAAAAATATTATTCATAGACCGTGACGGCACACTTATCCTCGAACCACCGATTGACTTTCAGGTTGACTCTCTTGAGAAACTGGAATTTTATCCCTTTGTTTTTAAATACCTCACCAAAATAGTGGAAGAATTGGACTTTGAATTGGTTATTGTGACCAATCAGGACGGTTTGGGGACACCATCCAATCCACATGAAAACTTCCTGCCGCCCCACCAAAAAATGCTCAAAGCCTTTGAAAATGAAGGCATTACGTTTGCAGATGTGCACATTGACCCGACATTTGAGCATGAAAATGCGCCCACCCGAAAGCCTCGAACGGGTATGTTGACCCAATATTTTGATGAAGAGATATATGATTTGAAAAACTCATTCGTCATAGGTGACCGCATTACTGATGTTTTATTGGCTCAGAATTTAGGAGCCAAAGGCATTTTTATCGCTGATAGTGATGCTAAAGTGAAAGAATATGCCGTAGAAGAGCATTGCGCTTTGGTGACGACAAACTGGAAAGATATTTACACGTTTTTAAAACTCAAAGACCGCACTGCTACCGTGCGCCGAACGACGAAGGAAACCGATATCTCGATTTATCTCAACCTCGATGGCACCGGCAAATCGGACATGCAAACCGGTCTGAGCTTTTTTGACCACATGCTCGACCAATTGGCGCGTCATTCGGGGAGTGATTTGACCGTGCATGTCAAAGGGGATTTGCATATTGATGAACACCACACGATTGAAGATACGGCTTTGGCACTCGGCGAGGCCTATTATATGGCGTTAGGTTCGAAATTGGGCATTGAGCGCTACGGCTTTTGTCTACCCATGGACGATGTGTTGGCGCAAGTAGCGATTGATTTTGGCGGTCGCCCGTGGTTGGTGTGGGATGCTGATTTTAAGCGGGAGAAAATCGGTGAAATGCCGACCGAGATGTTTTTGCACTTTTTCAAATCTTTCAGCGATGCCTCTAAGTGTAATCTGAACATCAAAGCGGAAGGTTCAAATGAGCACCACAAAATCGAGGGTATTTTCAAAGCCTTTGCTAAAGCCATCAAAATGGCTATTAAGCGCGATGCAAATAATATGCAATTGCCTTCTACGAAAGGTGTTTTATAAATTAGTAAACTGTTATTAAGTGTCGGAGTGGATTTTGTGCCACTCCGACACTTTCATTTGCTCGCCAATGTATGTTTCATTTCAAATCATTTTCAATTTCGATAATCACTTTCAACGCATTTTGAAAAACCTCATTCATTGCCCCCTCAGTATGCTGTCCGGCGAAAAGGGCCATTTCACAATTTTTAAGAACATTGATGAATTTTTCAATATTTAATTCATTGACATATAATGATTTGAGCTTATCGCTGACAGTTGATTTTGAAAATTCAGAAAGGGGAATTCCTAATTTATCGCTGACATAAGTAAATAAAGCCTTTGATACTTCATCATAAAACTGCTTGCTATCTCCCTTTTTCATAAAACCATCAGCCACTGCCAAACGTTTTTCGGCGACTTTTTGAGCGTTTTGACTTTTGAGGACTTTGATGTCAATTTTACTTCTTTGTAATAGAAATTGTTTGTACCCTAAAACGCCTATTAAAATTAAAAATGGGAGAATAGTTAAACCCCAAAACAAACCTGTATGCCAAAATGAATTGATTTGGTTCGTAAAAACAGTGGAAGTTTTAATGCCTCGAATATCAGTCGGTTTATCGGAATGAATAAGCGCCGTAGCGTTTTTGCCTTGCTCAATTTTAAGGTCAAAATTATTGCTGACGGCTTTAAAACTACCCCCCTCAGTATCAAAGTATGAAAACTCAGGTTTCAGCGTAAAACTACCCGGTTTTTTTGGAATAATAAGATATTCAATTTCTTTCGTTGTTAGCCATTCTCCTCGTGATTCAGTGCTTTCTTCCCTTAAAACTTTAGGTTCATAAATTTCCAAACCCTCAATTGCGGTCAATTTAGGTGCTTGCCAACGCTTCGCATCCCCATTGCCGGATATTGTCATTTTTAAAGAGATAGCATCATCGGTAGTGGCATTTGTTTTAGAAACGGACATATCAACTGCAAAACTACCCACGCCTCCGGTAAAACTTATAGGCTGGGTTGTAGGTAAAGGTTTGACCTGAATGTTAACCGAATTGGATTGAATAGTTTGATTTTCGGTTTTGACAGAACTGAAAAACGGGTCAAAAAACGGGTCATCATTTTTACCCTTTACCACGCCCACTTGTACTGTCATGGGTTCGATAGTGGCTTCACCTTCTTTTTGTACGAATAAAGCTACTCGCCGCAAAATACGCGTCAGATATTGCTTGCCACCTACATTTACACTGTTCTCACCATGTGGATAGTCATTGACTTCAAGATGAAAAAACCCCTCGTAGTTGGGCTCTTGCAATAAGTTCATACCGTTCAAATCCACTCTTGTGTAAAGCTTATAATCCAATATCAGCTGCTGACCGACCCTTGCTTCGTGGTTGGATACTTCTGCCCGGATAAAAACGGCATTCTTACTGTTCCCTACGCCCTCATTGAGTGTTTGTTTTTTACCTTTCACCACTTCTATACTGAGGGGGGGGCTGGTGAGCGTTTGCCCCTTTACTGTAATCGAAGCAGAGCCAATGGTGAATTTGCCTTCTCGTTTTGCCAGCAAAACGTAGCTATATGTTTCGCTGCTCGTGGCATTGCCATTAATCATTGTCATCGAATTCATCCGATTCGGTCCGCCGGTAACGCTAAAATCCCCAAAAGAAGGCGGTCTGAACCCAGAGCCTTGTCCATTTTTTATCGTAAATTTCACTTCAAAAATTTCGCCTACCGGAACTTGACGCGCATCAGCACTTGCTTCAAATGACACTTGGGCTATCATTGAGACACTACCAAAAACAGATGCCAGTATGGATAAAATCAATCGCCTCATATCTCGTTTCTACAATTTAGTTTTTTTTTAATCAAAACTCATTATTAAGTAAATGAAAATCAACGGGAAATTGATTCGTTGTAACTATTTGAAAAACAACATGCAAACAATTCATCCTTCACATTTCATCATTCATCATTACTTACCTCATATCTTCTCGGTTGAATACTTTTTTTTCTTGTTTTCAGGTTCTTGTGGAGGTCGAGAAGAAAAAGGCCTGAAAAAATTCTCTTCCTCATCAAAAAATCCTCTTCTTTGGCTTTGTGGTCGCCTAAACTCAAAGTATTCGATGGCCACAACCTGCTGTTTTTCAGTTTTCAGAACACCTTCTTTGGTTTCAATATTGGCAGACCCGATAGTGAGTTTGCCGAGTTGTTTAGGCGTCAATATATAAGTGTAAGAGACTCTTTGCGTGGTCTCCCCGTTCACGATGCTCATCATAGAAGAGGTAGAGGGACCCTGAACGTCAAAACCTTCGAAAGAAGGGGGATTGAATTTTTTGATGGTTTGGTTTTCGACAACAAAAGTCACTTCCAAATACCCATTCATGCCTACTGTATCGCTGCTCATTTCCACTTTCACAGCGCTACTTTTTTGACAATACAGGCTCTCTATAAGAACCCCTTCTGAGAATGGTACAATCATTGAAAATAAAAAAAATAATCTTTTCATGTCACTTAAAATTTTGATTATCAATGAGTTATGAAAAAATAGAATTACCAATCTTTTGCTGAACGCGAAGGTTTCGGGTTGCCTTTTTTCATGCGTTGTTGCACTTTCCGCTCTTCATCATCCATCACCTGCAACATTCTTTTAGCATCCTCTTTCTTCAAATCCTGTTGGGATTGTTGGTTTTGGTTTTTTTGAGGTTGCTTGTCAGGTTCTTGATTTTGTTTTTGATTCTGCTGATCTTGGTTTTGGTCTTGATTCTTTTTATCTTTCTTATCTTTTTTCTTATCCTGATTCTGTTGTTGATTTTGTTTTTGCTGTTCTTCCAAAAGTTTTTTAGCTTTAGCAAGATTGATTTTAGCATCGGCATCTTTTGGACTCAATCGCAAAGATTCCTTATAAGCATTAACGGCTTGTTCATATTCTTTTTTCAAAAAATGCGCATTGCCTTTGTTGTATAAAGAGTTGGATTTCAAGGTGTTATCTTTCGATTTTGACGCTAAATCACCGTATTGCATAATCGCATCATCATAACGTTGTTGCTGAAAAATAGAATTGCCCAAATTGAAATTGCTCTTTTCAGTAGGCTGTTTTTCAAGCGATTTGCGATAATTTTCCTCTGCCATTTTAAAATTTCCGTTTTGGTAAAAACCGTCAGCCTTTCTCAAAAATTTATGCGCCGATTGAGAAAATGCCGTTGTTTTTAAGAAAAATAAAGCCAGAATAATTATCCCATAATTTTTTTTGCCAAGCATTCTATATCAATTATTTATGGATGTTTCTTTAATTTATTTATAAACACCCGATGTTAAAAGAAGATTGATAAAATGTTAAAGATTTCGTAAATCTAATGTCTTCCCTTAAATCAATTTTTTCACCACAGTCGCCCCCCTCAGTATCCTATCATTTTCGAGGTTGAGGAGGTTTAATCCGGGTCTTTTCCCGACTTCCAAACTGCCCAAAGTATCATCAAAACCTAACGCTTGCGCGCCATTCAAAGTTGCCCATCGTAATATGGTTTCAAAAGGCACATAAGACTGAAAACGCTGAATAGTTTTCATCTCTTCTAAAATAGATAATTGCCAATTAGATGTCAAACTATCCGTTCCTATAGTCAAACGCGCGTTGGCGTTGATAAAATATTGATAATTAGGCAATCTATTTTCGATGTATAAATTAGCATTGGGGCATGTTGCCCAAAAAACGTTTTCCGACCACTCTTGCGCTGCTTCAATATCAGCTTGAGTCGTTAATGTGTTATGAACAAATAACGTTCGATTGTTCGGATTCATATTCTCTAAAGCATAAAAAATAGAAGGACGGCGGTTAGGTTCAAATTTATCTAAAGAAATGCCGAATTTTCCGTAAAACTCATAAAAGGCGCCTTCACCTTTCATAAATAAGTCCTGTTCAGGTTGTGTTTCTTGGTTGTGAATGCTGACTGTGATGCCGGACGAGGCATTGGTATCATTGATTTTTTTAAACAAATTCGTCGACACGCTATATGGAGCGTGGGGAACGACGCTTTTGCGGCTGCCTTTTGCCGGATTAAGAGCATCATAGACAGCTTTGTATTTATCAAATTCTCGCTGGGCATCGCCTTCTTGAAGGAAATCAAACATTTCAAGGAAGGTATAATACATTAAATTGCCTTTTGATTTTTGGGCAAAAGTGTCCGTCACATTCGATATATCGCCTACTGCTACAATACCGCCGGCTATCATTTCAGCTTCGGCTATGGCAACTGCTTTTTCAATCACTTCTGCTGCCGCATTGCGTCTCGTGACTACACCGGTGATGAACGGAATCAATGTCGTACCAGTTTCTACCAACCCTTTCATGTGTGAAAGTTCAAGATGACAATGCGTATTAATAAATCCGGGAACAATGACGCCTTTGTGGACTTGGAGCGTAGCGGGGTCATGTTTATCTCTTGTATCAATAGATAAAATCGCACCGTTGTCGTCGGTCACAATGACACCCATACTGAGGGGGGGGGTTGAAACGGGGAAAATCCAGTCAGCAGTTATTTTATGCATCTTTGTTTGTTTGATTTTTTAAACGTCAAAAATAAGAAGCCTTCGGTAATTTTCATTAATAAAGTTCATTTTTGGCAAAACAGAAAATGAGTACACATTGCTATTAAGTTTAATTTATTCTTTCATGTCACGAATTTTAACAATTAATACATGTTTTTAAAAAAAATAAATATATAAATATCTTGGATGAGGGAGAAGTGTATTTTCATAAACAATTACAATTGCTTCGAGTTTTTTAAAAGATTTCAGAATTTTTCTAAAGTGAATCAGACCGATAAATCGTCACAAATACGCTATATAATTGAGAGTGAAAAAGTATTATAAAATTAATTATCAATGTTTTATAAATTATAAAATGTTTAATTTTGTATATTTGCTATGTTGCATATTTCAGGGTGCAAAAATTTCTACTTCCTTTTTTCTAAAAAACATGCTCTTTAAGAGTTTCTAAAAAATGTATTAACGATAAAAAGAGATAGTAGAAGGTTTTATTTTAAAAATTAAATTAAAAAATATTTATTTAAATTTTTACTTTAAAGTATTAATAATCAAGTTTTTGTAAATTAACAAAACCTATTTTATGAAAAATAACCCTTGACACAAGGCGTAAATAGGACTAAGTTTGTATCATCAAACGAAAATAAGTCACACAAACAGAATAAAAAACAAGCATAAAGAAATTTAGGATTGAAAGTTAGAAAAAAAACAAACGCTGGAACAACACAAAATATGAAAGTACAAAATTAAAAAACAAACACTACATCAGTACTCAACACAAACACATCAGATTTAAACTTTTACAAACATAACAAACACCGGTGAATTAACACTTTAAGAAATTTAAGATTGTGAGTTAGTTAGAAGAAAAACAAACATTTTTGAACAAGCACTGAACATCATTGCGCAGAGAAATTGAAACGCTCAACGTCCACAACGTTGGGCTTTTTTGTTTTAAGTATGTGAAAAAAAAATGCCGAGGATGAATGACTCATGCTCGGCACATATATAAATATGACTAAATTGGATTAATAACGGTAGTATTCAGGTTTGAATGGCCCGTCAACTTTCACGCCGATGTAGTCAGCTTGATCGTTGCGGAGTTCTTCCAATTCAACACCTATTTTTGCCAAATGCAAACGCGCTACTTTTTCGTCGAGATGCTTGGGTAGCATATACACTTTATTCTCATATTTGCCTACATTTTGCCACAATTCCAATTGTGCTAATGTTTGGTTTGTGAAAGAGTTGGACATTACAAAAGACGGGTGACCTGTAGCACAACCCAAGTTGACCAAACGACCTTCTGCCAAAACGATAATGTCTTTGCCTTCAATATTATAAATATCTACTTGTGGTTTGATTTCTTCTTTAGTGTGACCATAGCTTTTGTTCAACCAAGCCATGTCAATTTCGTTATCAAAATGTCCGATATTACAAACGATGGTTTTATCGTTCATCAAGCGGAAATGCTTTTCCGTGACGATATTGAAATTACCCGTTGCGGTCACAATTATTTGTGCGCGGGGAATGGCATTTTCCATTTTTTTGACTTCAAAACCGTCCATTGCTGCTTGAAGGGCACAAATCGGGTCAATTTCAGTAACGATAACGCGGCAACCTGCACCGGCCAATGACGCTGCTGAACCTTTTCCTACATCACCATAACCTGCAACAACAGCAACTTTACCCGCCAACATTACATCCGTAGCACGGCGGATTGAATCCACTAATGATTCTTTACAGCCGTATTTGTTATCAAATTTCGATTTTGTAACCGAGTCATTGATATTGATAGCCGGAAGAGGCAAAGTACCTTTCGCGACACGCTCGTACAAACGGTGAACACCGGTTGTTGTTTCTTCAGAAATACCGCGGATGCCATGAACGAGTTCTGGATAACGGTCAAGAACCATATTTGTCAAGTCACCACCGTCATCAAGAATCATGTTAAGCGGCTTACCATCTTCAAAAGCAAACAATGTTTGCTCAATACACCAGTCAAATTCTTCTTCATTCAAACCCTTCCAAGCAAAAACGGGTGTGCCTGCGGCGGCAATAGCGGCGGCTGCGTGGTCTTGAGTAGAGAAAATATTACATGATGACCAACTGACCTCAGCACCCAATTCTCTTAGGGTTTCGATTAACACGGCCGTTTGGATGGTCATGTGTAAGCAGCCGGCGATACGAGCGCCTTGAAGGGGCTTTGATGCGCCGAACTCTTCGCGCAATGACATCAAGCCGGGCATTTCTGCCTCAGCCAATCTGATTTCTTTGCGACCCCAAGCCGCCAGATTAATGTCTTTTACTTTGTAAGGAAGTCTTATTTGAGCAGTTTGCATAAAAGTAAAATTATGGATGATATAAAATGAATCTTAATTTTGAAAAACGGTGCAAAAGTACGACTTTCTTTATTAGAAAAATATTTTTTTGTTGAAAATGATGAAATGATATACATTTGTTGCTTCTCTTTCAATAAAACAAATGAAATGGCGACGCCTATATCTGGGAAAAAATGGAGTCAGAGAGGCTTACTGTTAGCTTTAGGGATAGTATTTGGTGATATAGGAACATCGCCATTATATGTTTTTCAGGCTATAGTCGGCTCAGAAAAAATCAGCAAAACACTGATATTAGGTAGCTTATCTTGTATCTTTTGGACGCTTATTCTTATTACGACCTTCAAATATGTGTATCTGGCTCTTAAAGCGGACAATCGAGGAGAAGGCGGAATCTTTGCTTTATACGCTCGTGTAAGGCGATACCGTTCAAAATGGGTTATTTTCCCTGCTTTGATAGGTTGTGCGACGTTGATTTCGGATGGTTTTATTACACCAGCGATTTCTATATCAGCTGCCGTAGAAGGTGTTCATCGTATTTCGACTGGGATTCAGACCGTTCCGATAGTGATTTCTATTCTGGTTGTTTTGTTTATTGCTCAACAGTTACGAGCGGCAAGATTGGGTATCGTATATGGGCCCATCATGTTTATTTGGTTTGCTTTTATTGGGGTATTGGGTTTTTCAAAGATTTTGGAGAATCCCTCAGTATTGGAAGCCATCAACCCTTATTATGCTTATGAATTGATAGCCCATTATAAAGGGGAAGTTTCCGGTTTAGCGGGGTTTTGGTTATTGGGTGCTGTATTGTTATGTACCACAGGATGTGAAGCGTTGTATTCGGACATGGGTAATTGTGGCAAAACAAATATCCGATTGACGTGGGCTTTTGTTTTTCCATGCTTGGTAATGTGTTATTTTGGGCAAGGTGCTTGGATTTTGAACTTTGACGGTCAACAACTTCCGGAACAAGTTCAAAGAATAGGTACATTCTATTCTATGCTACCGGAGACTATAGTGATTCCGGTCATAATATTGGCTATTGTAGCTACTATAATAGTCAGCCAATCGCTCATTATAGGTATTTTTACGATGGTTAACGAAGCGATGAAGCTTAAGCTTTGGTTTAATATGAAGGTAAGTTATCCGACCCAAATGCGTGGTCAGGTGTACATTCCGACTATCAATTGGCTTTTGATGTTTGGGTGTATAGCAGTTGTTTTAGTATTTCAACATTCATCTGAAATGGAAGCCGCTTACGGTTTGGCAATTGTTATAGATATGTTGATGACCTCTTCCTTATTGCTTCATTTTATTCACATGCGGAATCAATCTTTGCGTCGAGCAATTCTGATAGGATGTGTCTTTGGATTTGTAGAGGTGGCATTTTTAGTGTCCAGCATTCATAAAATACCTCATGGCGGCTGGTTCAGTTTATTGAATGCGGTATTTATTTTCGGATGTGTTTTTATTTTTTTTAGAGCTCGAAAAATTAGAGATAAACACACAGGTTTTGTTCCTTTAAAAGATTACGTGCCGTTATTTAAAGATTTAATTCAAGACGATACAATTGACAAGGAGGCTACTAATTTGGTCTATCTTTCAATGTCGAAAGACGAAGAGCATATTGATTCGAATATATTGTATTCTATTTTTAAAAAAAGACCAAAACGAGCGGATATATATTGGTTTGTGCATGTGGTCATTACTGACGCGCCTTACACAAAAAAATATAAAGTCCATACAATTGTACCCGGTAAGGTATTTTATGTGCGGTTGAAATTTGGATTTAAAGTAGAGCACAAGGTCAATTTGATGTTTAAAGAAATAGTCCGCAGACTGCAGGACAGTGGGGAAGTGGATGAAAAAAGTCATTATCCAAGTCTTCGAAAATATGATATTCCGGCTGATTTTAAGTTTATTTTGCTCAATAGTCGCCTATCGGTCGATGATGAAATCACGCCTTTTGAGCAATTTGTGGTAAGAGCTTATAGAGTGCTCAAAAATATCAGCCTCCCTCCGGCACAAGATTTTGGATTGGATATGTCTAATGTCGAAACCGAAAGTGTTCCCATTTTTGTTAATCAAGCCAAGGAGATACATTTAGAAAGACAGTTCTAATGTTGGGTATTTTTTTTAAAAGCAATAAGAATTTTATAAAAAGTTGGTTTTTTTATTCAGAAAACGTAACTTTGCAGCCACTTTTGAAAATATGCTTAAAAGCGGTATTGGGTTAAGTGTTCAATTGCTTGAAAAAGTTCAAAATCGGTTGAAATTTAATCCTTTTTTAGCATCATTATTACAATATTGTTATTTGAGACATGGGAAACCTGAAAGAGTTTTCGCTCCCGATTAAGGGTCTGAAAAACGGCATACATGAATTTGATTTCGAAATCGGCAGTGATTTTTTCAAAAATTTTGAAGGAAGCCCCGTTGATGAAGGTAATTTTATGGTGCATCTGACTTTTGATAAACGCGATTCGTTTTTTGAACTTTCTTTTGATATTGATGGAACAATACGTACCGAATGCGATAGATGTACGGCTACTATTGATTTGCCGATTGTAGATTCACAGTATTTGACTGTCAAATACTCTATCGAAGAGAAAGAAGAAGATGCTGAGATAGCTTATATAACCCACGATACCAACGAATTCAACGTGGCGAAGTATATCTATGAGTACATCAGCTTAGCTGTCCCTTTTCACAAGGCGTATGATTGCGAAAATGATGATCCTCTGCCTTGCGATTTTGACGTCTTAAATCGAATTAATCCTACCCCCTCAGTATCTGAGCCGGAGCCGGTTGATAAAAAGAAAAATCCATTCGATGATTTAAAAGGGCTTTTTAGTACAGACAATTAGAAACCTGTTCAATTCATCCATCAGAAAGTGCTTTAGAAATAATAAATAGATAATATTAAATAGACAATTAAAAGATATTAGCCATGCCTAATCCTCGTAATAGACATTCAAGAATGCGTAAACGCAGCCGCCGTGGTCAAGATAAAGCCGCAATGCCAACTCTTACAACCTGTAAAGTAACGGGTGAAGTTCATCTTCGCCACAATGCTTACAAACATGAAGGCAACCTTTATCACAAAGGTCAGCTTATCGTGAAAGGTAAGGAAGTCGCTGCTGATACAGAAGAGTAAATTTCAATTCGTTTTATAAATGATTGAATAAATAATAAGCTCCCATTTAAATCATCAGATTTGGGAGCTTTTTGTGTTTTTCCATAAAACTCAAATATTATCAAAATGAAACAAATTATCAACACACCTCATGCACCCGCGCCTATCGGACCTTATAGCCAAGCTGTCAAAGCGGGAAATACGCTTTATGTCAGCGGTCAAATTTCCCTCAAACCGGCTACCGGAGAGCTCGTTATGGACAGCATTCCGGTAGAAACGAAGCAGGTTATGGAAAACCTGAAAGCAGTCCTTACTGAGGGGGGGGCAACATTCGACAATATTGTGATGACGACAATTTTTCTTTCCGATATGGGGCATTTCGCCGAAGTCAACGAGGTTTACGGTTCTTATTTTGAAAGTAACTTCCCCGCTCGGGCAACAGTGGCGGTGAAGACTTTGCCTAAAAACGTGAATGTGGAAATATCGGTCATTGCTGTTATAGATTGATCATTTTATAACCGAATCAAACATCTTATGAAAACTGTACTTTCAGGCATACAGCCTACGGGCGATTTACATCTAGGCAACTATTTTGGTGCCGTGCAAAATTGGGTTCAATTGCAGAATCAATATCGCTGTATTTATTGCGTAGTGGATTATCACTCCATGACGATGCCATATAAACCGGCTGATTTGCGTGAAAATACTTGGAAAATGGTTTTTCAGTTGTTGGCTTGTGGTGTCAAAGCCGAAAACCTTTTTATCCAATCGCTTGTTCCTGAACATACGGAGTTGTGCTGGATTTTGAGTTGCGTGACATCACATGGGGAATTATCCAAAATGACTCAATTCAAGGATAAGCGTGAGCAATTAGAAGAAAAAGACAATCAAGCTTTTATCTCTACGGGTTTGTTTTTTTATCCTGTACTACAAGCAGCAGATATTTTGATTTATCGGGCTGACTATGTGCCGGTAGGTAAAGACCAAGAGCAACATTTGGAGTTGAGCCGCGATATAGCAGCGCGTTTTAACAATCAATTTAGTAAAGATTTTTTTGTTCATCCCGAGCCGCTTTATACAGATATTCCTAAATTGCTTTCACCGGCTGACCCCACTAAAAAAATGTCCAAATCATTGGGTGAAAAGCATTATATCAATCTATTTAGCGATGCTGACCGTATCCGCAAGCAAATTAAATCTGCAGTGACTGATTCGGGTATTCATACCGAGGGGGTTATGGCGGCAGGGGTAGAGAATCTTTTTAACCTTTTGAAAGCCTGTAACAAAATGGATATACATGAGGCTCAAATGGATACCTACAAAGCCGGCAATATTCGATATGGCGATTTGAAACATGAGGTGGCGGAGTCCTTAATAGAATTGACACAACCTTTTCGGGAAAGATTAGCGGATTTAAATGCCCGTAAAAAAGAGGTGCAAGCGGAAATCAAAGAATCTTCAGCCAATATCCGTAAAATAGCTCAGCAAACAATACGTGAAGTGAAAGAATTAACGGGGCTTTTGAACGTAAAATATTAAATTATATGCGACAACTATCATCTTCTTTGACATTAGGCTTTCGGATTTTCTTTCCGACTTTATGGATAGCCTTTTTTGGTACTTTCCTGATTGCGTTATTCACGACGGGTAAACCGATGATTGGGCCACTGGATGCCAATTATTTGCGTTATGGTTTATTGGTTTTCGTTGTCGTGTTTTTATTGGTTTTTTGGAAAACCGTGTTTCGTTTGAAAAGAGTGGATGCTGACAAAGATTATATTTATGTCACCAATTACTTTAAAAATGTGCGGTATCCTCACGTGGATATTGATAAAATTGAAATCACTAAAGGTATTTTGTTTCAATATGGAACTTTGGTTTTGAAAGGAGACGGCTCTTTTGGTAATCGAATCCTCTTTCTTTTGAGTAAAAAAAGATTGGAATTATTCATATTGGAAAACCCACATTTGCATAATTGGGTGGAAGAATTGTAGGGAAGTGCTTATATTTGTCAAAAATAATCAAAATATGTCATCAACAGCCCTTTATTCAGAATTAGTGCCTAAGCGTTTTGAAAGTCAACCTGCCGGCAATATGACACTTGAACAGTTCCTGAAAAAGTACCGAAAAGGTACGAGTGGGATTAAATATGAGTGGAATAACGGTGTTATTGAAAAATCTGGCGCAATGAAACTACAAGAACAGTACATATTAAACAATCTACAAAGGCTTTTCTCTAAAACTCAGGCATTTCAAAAAGGCGATATGCTCACTTATGAAGTTGAAATTTGGACTTCCCCAACTCAATGGCGTAAACCTGATGCAGCTTATTTGACAAATAAACAAGTAGAAGATGCAGCGGACGGTATTGAATGTGTTCCTTTATTTGTTATTGAGATTATTTCAAAAAATGACAATATAAACACCGTGTTCAATAAGGTTGACGAGTATTTTAAAGCAGGTGTAAAAATTTTATGGCAAATCTTTCCGGATGCTCAAATGGTGCAAATTTTTAGCTCTTCCAAAAAAATGGAAATCATGGAAGGACGTGACATTTGTAGTGCAGAATCGGTGATTCAAGGTTCTAAATTGACTGTGAATGACCTTTTTCAGCGAAAAGGCGATAATAAATCGGATAATTAAGTCCGGCATTTTTTATTTTATCGTAATTTAACGGCTCAATGATACAGGTATATCATTGAGCCGTTTTAGTTGGGTTAAGGTAATTCATTAAAAACACCAAACTTCCATTTTATGAGAGTTAAACTTATTCTTTTGTTGTCCGTATTTGTCGTTAACACGGCTATTTTTTCCCAAAAATTGCTTTCTCCCAAAGAGTTTATGGGGTACGAACGGGGTGAACAATTTACACCTCATCATATATTGGTGGATTATTATCGCCAAGCAGCGGCTCAATCCGATTTAATGATTTTGAAAGAATATGGTAAAACCAATCAGGGGCGTCCTTTGCTGTACGCGATTGTTTCATCTAAGGAAAATTTACAAAACTTAGAGCAAATTCGCTTGAACAATTTGCGAAGAGCCGGTTTGGCGGAAGGTAAAACGGATGACTCAAATCCGGTGGCTATCGTTTGGATTTCGATGAATGTGCACGGAAATGAGCCGGCGAGTAGCGAAACCGCCCCACAATTATTGTATGAACTCATAAATCCTAATCGAGCAGATACTAAGGAATGGTTAAAAAATACGGTAGTCATCATTGACCCTTGCGTCAATCCGGATGGAAACCACCGATACACACATTGGTTCAACAATGTGGGTGATAAAACGCCGAATACAAGCCCCGAAGCGCGTGAACATCGAGAGCCGTGGCCTGGCGGTCGGGTCAATCATTATTATTTCGATTTGAACCGAGATTGGGCATGGTGCACGCAAATTGAATCGCAACAACGGTTAGCCGTTTATAAAGAATGGATGCCGCATGTTGTGCCTGATTTTCATGAAATGGGTTACAACAGCCCCTATTATTTTGCCCCGGCTGCCCAGCCTTATCATAAATATATTACACCTTTTCAGCGGGATTTTCAGGTAGAAATAGGTAAAAACCACGCAAAATACTTTGATAAAGAAGGGTGGTTGTATTTTTCAAAAGAAGTATTTGACTTACTATACCCAAGTTATGGCGACACTTATCCTACTTACAATGGTGCGGTAGGGATGACATACGAGCAAGGCGGTATTGGCGCAGGCAGAGCAATACAGATGGAAAATGGCAATATTTTGACTTTGAAAGACCGTGTGGCGCATCATTTGACCACGGGATTGTCAACCGTTGAAATTTCAGCTAAAAATGCGAAGCGTTTGGTGGATAATTTTACGGATTTTTACAAAAAATCAATGGCTAATCCGCCGGGTATTTTGAAATCTTATATCATCAAAGGCACTAATCCGCTTCCTAAACTGAAAGCCTTGTGCGAATTGCTTGACCGCCATAAAATTCAATATGGTCGCATCAAAGGCAGCCGCAATACTACTGCTTACGATTACGCCACCGGAAAAGATACCCCCCTCAGTATCAGCGAAGACGATGTAGTCGTGAGTGCCTATCAACCGTTGTCCATTTTGACCCAGGTACTATTCGACCCTGAGCCGGAGGTCGTAGATTCAAGTACTTATGACATTACAGCTTGGTCTTTACCGTATGCCTTTGGTTTAGAAACCTACACTTCAAAAGAGCGCATTGACCCGACTCTGCCTTTTGATTATAAAAATTTTCCGATGACGCTCAAAAGCGATGTAAAAGCTTATGCTTATTTGGCGGATTGGAAATCGTTGAACAATGCGCGTTTTGCGGTGGCTTTGTTGACCCGAGGTTTTAAAATACGGGCGGCAAGTTCTGATTTTGAAGTAGAAGGGAAAAAATACCAACGCGGAACTTTGATGATATTGAGGGGAGATAACCCCAGTATGACCGACCGATTTGACCGTGAAATAACATCCGTAGCGCTTCAAAATGATCAAAATATGACGCCTGTTTCGACCGGTTTTGTAGAGAAAGGCTATGATTTCGGCTCTGGAAGACATGATTTGTTGCTCAAACCCTCAATTGCTATTATTTTTGACGATGATGTGGACAATAACAGTTACGGACAAATGTGGTATTATTTTGAGCAAGATTTGAAAACACAAGTCACTCAAATTAAGTTGACGGACTTCGCCCGAATAAATTTAAGCCGTTTTACAGTCATCGCTATGACCGATGGGAATTATTCTAACTTGGATTCTGCGCGGGTGGAAAAACTGCGACAATGGGTGGCGGACGGTGGTCGTTTGATTTTGATTGGTGATGCAGTCGGTGCTTTTGAAGAAAAGAAAGGTTTTGAAATAACCAAATACGCCGTTAAAAAAGACAAAGATGCCGGCGAAGAAGCTCAAAATGCCGAAGCCCTCAAACGCCGCTTTATGCACTTCGATGAGTATGAGCGCGATGCTATCAGCGATGGCAATCCGGGTTCTATTTTTAAAGTGACTTTAGACAATACTCATCCTTTAGCTTACGGGATGCCGCCGTATTATTTTACTTTAAAAACGGGCGGCACGTCTTATCAACCCTTGAAAAATGCGATGAATGTGGGCTATTTGGACGATAAATTCAACCCTTTAGGCTTTGTGGGGTATCGCTTGAAGCAACAATTGAAAGGCAGTATGGTACTCGCCACTCAAGGCATTCGGAAAGGTGTAGTGGTGTATATGGTGGATAATCCGTTGTTTCGCGGTTTTTGGTATCAAGGGAAATTTCTATTCAGCAATGCCGTTTTAATGCCTTTGAAATAAAAAAAATCAACAATGAAAACTCAAATCAATTGGGGTATTATCGGGTTAGGTAAAATTGCGCATAAATTTGCGCATGATTTGCGGTTAGCAAAAGATGCTCGGCTACATGCGGTCGCATCAACTGATTCACAAAAATCAGCGGATTTTGCCAAGCAATATGGTGCGCCTTATCATTTCAGCAGTTATGAGGCATTGTTAAACTGTCCACATCTTGATGTCGTCTATATCGCGACACCTCATACGTTGCATTGCACGAACACGCTCATGTGCCTTCGCAAACGCATACCCGTTTTGTGTGAAAAACCTTTTGGAATGAATGCCAAAGAAGTCAAAATGATGATTGAAACTGCAAATGCCAATCAGACCTTTTTGATGGAAGCCATGTGGACCCGTTTTATCCCCTCATTTCAACGGGCGCTTGAAATTATTCAATCCGGTGTCATAGGCAGACCCCTCAGTATGAAAGCAGATTTTGGCTTTTTTGCCCCGTTCAATGCAGAAAGTCGGCTTTTTAACAAAGATTTGGGAGGAGGAGCATTATTGGATATTGGTATTTATCCGATAATGGCAGCACTGTGCATCTTCGGGAAACCCTCAAAAATATCTGCTTTGGCAACTATGGCACAAACGGATGTTGATGAATCTTGCGCTGTTAATTTTCAATACCCGGATGGTGCCATTGCAATGACTCATTCAACAGTCACAGCACATACCAATATAGAAGCCTATATTTACGGCGAAAAAGGCGTTTTATACATTCATCCCCGTTTTCATCATTCTGAAATGTTGACGGTGAAATTGTATAATGGTCAGGAGGAAACACTTTCGCTGGCTTTTGAAGGGCACGGCTATCAGTTTGAAGCCATGGAGGTGAACAACTGTTTGAAAAATAACCGGTTAGAAAGCAAAATCATGTCTCATAAATTTAGTTTGGACTTGATTGAAACGCTTGACGCCGTTCGCCGCGAGATTGGCTTGGTGTACCCCAATCATGATGTGTAAATCAATTATCAAACATAAAAAAGATTGTCTCAATTTATGAATATCTTACTTCTTGGCGGCGGCGGTCGCGAACATGCTCTCGCGTGGAAAATGCGCCAAAGTCCTTTATGTGATCAACTTTATATCGCGCCGGGTAATGCCGGTACGGCGCAAGTCGGTAATAATATCGCCTTACAAACGACTGATTTTCAAGGAATTAAAAATTTTATTCTCTCACATCACATATCGCTGGTGGTAGTAGGACCCGAAGAACCCTTGGTGCGAGGTGTTTCAGATTTTATTAAAAATGATGCTGAAATCTCTAAAACTATAGTCATAGGCCCCTCAGCGCACGGAGCAATGTTAGAAGGCTCAAAGGCTTTTGCTAAAGATTTTATGATAAAACAAAATATTCCTACCGCGGCGTATCGTGAAATCAGCAACCATACTGAGGGGGTCGAATTTTTAAAAACATTGACGCCTCCGTATGTATTGAAAGCTGATGGGTTGGCTGCCGGAAAAGGCGTTTTGATTCTGGAGGATTTTGATGAAGCATCTGAAGAACTCAAAAGTATGCTCGGTGGAAAATTCGGTGCGGCGAGTGCCAAAGTGGTCATTGAAGAGTTTTTAAATGGGATTGAATTTTCGGTATTTGTTCTGACCGATGGAAATGCCTACAAAATATTACCCGTCGCCAAAGATTACAAGCGGGTAGGTGAAGGTGACACCGGTTTGAATACCGGCGGCATGGGGGCAGTATCTCCGGTGTCATTTGTGGATGCAGAAATGATGAACAAAGTAGAAGAGCGCATCATCAAACCGACTATTGAAGGATTGAAAACCCACAACATTGATTTTCAAGGCTTTGTGTTTATCGGTCTAATTTCTGTGAAAGGAGAGCCGAAGGTGATTGAGTACAATTGTCGAATGGGCGACCCTGAGACGGAGGTGGTTATCCCGCGCTTAAAAAATGATTTGGTGGAAATATTTAAACTTACGGGCGAAGGACGACTTGGCGAAGTAGTGATTGAAGAAGATGAACGGACAGCCACCACCATAATGCTGACAGCCGGTGGCTATCCCGGAGATTATAACAAAGGCGACGCTATGGATATGTCAGATTTTGATTCAGAGACATCTATTGCTTTTCATGCCGGCACACAAATAATTGATAATCAATTGGTTACAAACGGTGGGCGAGTGATGGCTGTGACCTCTTTAGGTGCTGATATTCCTTCTGCTTTATCTTTATCTAATAAAAATGCGGCAGCAATTCGGTTTAAGGGGAAATATTATAGGCGAGACATTGGGCTGGACTTATTGACTTGAAAGCATAGTTGCTAAAAAAAGAAAACCCTCGCAACGAGTGCAAGGGCTTCTAACCCAAACAAATAAACACAAAAACTATCTTTATCAAAAATTGATTTCGAAGTAATAACCTATCGTTTTCAATGATTTAGGTACTTTTAAATATTCAATCGCAGGGGGTTATTTAACACAAACTGCATGAAGAATACCAAACATCGTACAAATATAATACTTTAATATCTTGGTTACAAAGTAAACGCAGTATTTATTTACTTGTTACAACAAGGATTAGTTTTTTTGTTTTTTCTAAGGACTGTATTTCAATGTCAATTCAATGAAAAAGGAGAAATAAAAAAAACGAATTTAACAATTAACTTTTATCAGGAGTAGATAAAATGGCAATATTTATTCAAAATAGCAGATTAAGATGTGCTAAAAACTGAATGAAGTTATATGGATTTTTTTTAAGTATTGCATTTTATCAAAAATTCAAACCGATTCATAAGAATGAGAAAATATATAAATATTATGGTGCAAAACTATTTATTTAATACCTTAAATGTGGTGTAAAGTTACCTTTTTTCGACAAAGTTCACAATAAAATTCCTAAAAAAAGAAATTAGTTAGTAAAAAGAACAAAAAACTTGGTTATAGGGTATTCTGAAATTGAATTTTTTGTTCTTAAGATTGAGATGAGGCATTTAAAGCTTGTATTGATTCAACAGCAAGGATATGGAACTTGATAAGGGCAACTTTTGTTTACAATATATTGGAAAATATTTAACTTGCATTATTTTATCGAATTTTACACACTATAATATCACTCAATGTATATAGATATTCTTTGCTTAGCCGCAGCAGCTTATGGTTTTTTTCTTGGATTCAAAGATGGGTTTGTCAATACGGTTTTCCGGACTCTGTCCATTTTTATGGCATTGATGGCTGCATTCAAGTTTTCCCCATACATGACTGAAATGTTGGAAAAGGGCTTTAATGTCAACAATCCATTGATGTTTGTCGCAGGTTTTGTTGTTACTTTTTTCCTTGTTTTATGGGTATTAAGGTTTGCCGGTGATTTGGTAACTCAAGGCATGGAAGTTGCTCATGTCAATTTGCCCAATCAAGTGGTCGGTGGCTCGGTATTGGCTTTCATATTTATTGTTTTTTACAGTATTATCGTTTGGTTTATGGATGGTGCTGGCATGATATTGCCGACAACTAAAAACCAGTCTATGACGTACCACTATTTAGAACCGTTGCCTCAAAAGACTTTTTCGTTTTTAGGGGATATGAAACCATCATTTCAGAAGTTTTTTCAAAAAACAAATCAAGTGATGGATGATGTGGAGAGAAGTAGAGTTAAAAAAACAGAAACCAAAACGGATATCTATGATATTGAAGACGATTCAAAACAGAAAATCCCTCTTCAACCTCAAGCGCCCCAATCGAATAATCCTTATGACAATACATACAGACCAGAAAATTAATTGCTTAGCATTAAAGAATTTTTATTAAAAATTTATGACACCAACAAAACGTTATTTGGTAACATCAGCCTTGCCTTATGCAAATGGGCCTTTGCATATTGGACATTTAGCCGGAGCCTATCTTTCAGCTGATGTGTTTGTGCGCTTTTTGCGCTTGAAAGGTGAAGATGTGGTATGGGTTTGTGGCTCAGATGAACATGGCGCTGCTATCACAGTGCGGGCTATGAAAGAGGGCTTGACACCGCGCGAAATTATTGATAAATATGATGCTATGTTTCGCAAAGCATTTGACGGGATGGGTATTGCATTTGATATTTTTCATCGAACCAGTGCACCGATTCATTACCAAACATCACAAGATTTTTTTAGACAACTGTTTAAAAACGGGGAGTTTGAAGTCATTGAGAACGAACAGTATTTTGATGAAGAAAAACAACAATTTTTAGCTGACCGCTATATCATTGGCACTTGTCCGGTTTGCGCAAATCCGGATGCTTATGGCGACCAATGTGAAAAGTGTGGTTCGGCACTCAGCCCTAACGATTTGAAAGACCCTATTCGTTCTACTTTATCGGGGTCTAAACCCGTGAAAAAACCGACAAAACATTGGTATTTGAAGTTGAATGAATACGAAAGTTGGCTCAGACGCTGGATTACTGAGGGGGTGCTGGAGAATGAAGATGGCACTACCGAAAAGACTCATGAGCCTTCAGATTGGAAAAATCATGTCATGGGACAATGTAAATCGTGGCTGGAAGGAGGTTTGCACCCCCGCGCTATGACGCGGGATTTGGATTGGGGGATTCCGGTGCCGCCAGAAATTGATGAATCAGGTACCAAAAAACTCTATGTTTGGCTTGATGCGCCCATCGGCTATATTTCAGCTACCAAGCAATGGGCGATTGATAAAGGTCAGCCAGATTTGTGGAAAAAATATTGGCAGGATAAGGAAACCAGTCTTGTACATTTCATCGGTAAAGACAATATTGTTTTTCACTGCTTAATTTTTCCTGCTATTTTAAAAGAGCATGGTGATTATATTTTGCCTAAAAATGTTCCGGCTAATCAGTTCATGAATTTGGAGGGGCGTAAAATATCAACTTCTAAAAACTGGGCAGTTTGGGTACATGAATATTTAGAAGATTTTGATGGCAAACAAGATGAATTGCGCTACAACATGATTAAAAACATGCCTGAACAACAAGATTCGGAATTCACTTGGAAACGCTTTCAAGAAACCAATAATAATGAGTTGGTAGGGAATCTGGCCAATTTCATTAACCGCGTTTTGGTCTTGACCCATAAATATTTTGACGGTAAAACACCTGAACTGACTGCTCAAGAAATTGTATCGAGTGATAATTTAGCCGAAAAAGTACCCCCCTCAGTAGAGTTGGGAAAATTGCTCGGCGGATTGGAAAAATTGGGCAACCATATCGAAAGTTATGATTTTAGAAGTGCGATGCAGGCTTTGATGGATATTTCCACGCAAGGCAATCAACTTTTACAATTTAACGAACCCTGGAAAACTGTAAAAACAGATGCTGCCGCTGCTGGTTCGGTTTTGAACTTAGGTATTCAAATCGTAAAAGCCTTAGCTTTAGCGAGTCAACCGTTTTTGCCTTTTATGTCAAAAAAATTATGTAAAATGTTGCTTGTCAACGATTTGCAGAATGGAGATTGGGCTAAAATGCTGAACGATTTAAAAAATAATGTCCTATTGATACCGGAAGGTCATCAATTGGGAGAGCCTCAACATCTTTTTACCCGCATAACGGACGAAGTGATTGAGGCGCAAATAAAAAAATTAGAAGATACCGATATGACCAATAACCAAACGACAGACACGTCAGAAGAGACTAAAATTCAGCCAGAAATAACCTATTTACCATTGAAATCTGAAATCGTTTATGACGATTTTGATAAATTGGATATCCGCACAGGAACGATACTCGAAGCTGAAAAAGTACCTAAAGCGGATAAATTGCTAAAATTGTCAATTGATTTGGGTTTTGAGATTCGGACAATCGTTTCGGGCATCGCCGAACACTTTGACCCGGCTGCAATCGTCGGTCAGCAAGTTTTAGTGGTAGCCAATCTTGCCCCAAGAAAACTAAGGGGTATTGAATCAAACGGTATGATATTGACAGCTGAAAACTCAGAAGGCAAATTAGGCTTTGTAAGCCCACAAGCAGGTTGGATGAATGGGTCGAATGTGAAATAAATTTATTTATGACCCAATTTTTACATTTTTACCTATCTTTTTAGTGTGCTTAATTTGAGTTAAGCGTTTAATCACAGGATTTTTTATTTGAGTTCACTTTTAAATGTTACAGGGAAAATAAATGCGTGGTTCTGTTCAAATTGCAAAAATATTCGGTATACCAGTCAACGTCCATTGGTCATTTTTACTGCTATTTTTCTTCGTTATATATGTAGGGAAAAGTCGGGATGCCGGTTGGGGCAACATTGCAGTATTTGGACTTTTTGTGATTGCGCTTTTTATTTGTGTGGTTTTACATGAATTTGGGCATGCTTTGTCCGCTCGATATTTCGGTGTACACACAAAAGACATTACCATTTTGCCCATCGGAGGCGTGGCACGTTTGGATAGATTACCCGAAAAACCCTTTCAGGAATTTGTTGTGGCAATCGCTGGACCAATGGTTAATGTTGTGATATGGGTATTCTTAGGGTTGTTTATATCCTTGTTTTATTCCTTACATCTTGATTTGAGTGAAATGGTAACCGGAGAGTTGAACGACATCGTTCTAAATCCGGTCATTACATTTTTAGCCATGTTGATGCAAGCTAATTTTTGGCTTGTGGTATTTAATATGATACCTGCTTTTCCAATGGACGGTGGTCGGGTGTTTCGGGCATTGCTTTCAATAAGATTCGGTCGGACTTGGGCAACCAAAGTAGCCTCCATATTGGGTCAAATCATTGCTGTCTGTTTTTTATTATATGCTTTATTGCCATTATTAAAAAGCTTTATTCCAGAGACAACGCTTTTAGGGGAACTACTTTCCTCAGAAAAATGGGTCTTTCAACCTGTTTTGGCATTTATCAGTGTATTTATAGTTTATACAGCCAGAAATGAATATCGACACGTACGTATGGATGAAATATTAAACCGCCATACTATCGGCAATATTTTACGACCTCATTTTACTCGTTTGAAAACGATTGACTTGATTCAGACTGCGATATCAGAAATGAAAAAAGGGCGCGAAATAAATTTTTTAGTGTTCGATGACATGAACATACTGAGGGGTATCTTGCAGGAAGATGATATCCTCGATGCCGTAAAAAACAAGCATTATGATGCCATTGTTTTTACATACATGATTCATGAGTTCAGAATTGTAACACCCTATGAAAGTATTAAGGAAGTATATTATCGGATGTTGCAGAGCGGGCAATATATTATGCCTGTGATGACAAATGATACGCTCCTTGGTGTGGTAGATATGTCAATGTTAGAAAATTTCATTGAGTCACACGAAAAGAAAAGTTTTTTAGGGTTTAAACGATAGATAGGTATTTTGAGTTTTGGGTTTTGCTTTGACAACTCAAAACCCAAAACCCAAAACCCAATCACTGCGGCTTTTCGGCATTTAAAATAGCCACTACTTCATTCGTAATATCCATTTTTTCATTGACGTAAAGAAAAGGGCTGCCGCCATTTTTTGAATAACTGACCACGTAGTCAAATCCTTTATCTTTTTGCAATTGAGCCAATATTTCACCTAATTTTTTTTGTAAGTTTTCGTTGAATTTGGCGGTTTCATCCATTAACTCTTTGGCTCGACGGTCACGGTCGCTTGTCAAACCTTGTTGTCTTCTCATCAAATCCTGTTCTTCTTTTTGCAGTTGTGCAGGGGGAATAGTTCCGCTTTGTGCTTTTTGTTGAAAAGCAATCATATCCTTTTGAAGTTGCATACCTTTCGATTCTAAAGAAGAGGATAAGTTCCGCTCTTTTTGCTCAAAACCGGCTTTTTGTTGTTTGAAATAAACATACTTTTCTTGTAATGAGTCAATATTTACAAATGCAACTTTAGCATTGGGGATAGAACCTGCTTGCATTGCAGTTGCGGCATCTTTGACAACGGGTACTGAGGGGGTGCTTTCCTGTGCATTTTTACAATTGGAAAAAGAGATGCAGATAGCCACTAAAACGATAAAAGGTATTTTTTTCATTGACATATTTTTTATAAAGTCCAATTTGGAAGAAGAATTAATTATTTTCTTGAAAAGAAATGCACAAAAGTAAAATTTTTAAACGCTTTAACAATGATACAACGAAAAAAGATTTGACAACTCAATAGAATGTTGCCAAATCTTTTTTGGTTTAATTAAAGATAAAAAATTGATTATCAATACTTTAAAAAATTCCGCTATTTACCATTCCTTAATTTATCTGTTTGATATGTTAGGACATTTCAAGTCACCAAAATAGTATAGTAAGCTGACGGTGAGGAAAGTGTACATATCATTGTCTTTTTTATCACCGCGTTGCCTACCCAATTGCCCGATTTTTCTGCCTTCTGCATCCGGTAGTGAAGGGTCTGAAAGAGCCACTGCAATATTGCCGTTGGTTTTGCGTAGGTCATTCATGTTCGGATAAACCTTACTCACGTCATCTAAATAATCAGTGAATAATTTACGCGCGCTCAGCTCAACATTGATGCTCCATTCTTCATTCATCGCGATTTTGACACCACCACCATAAGCTAAGCCCATTTGAGTGGTATAATATTCTTCGCCTCTAAACTGCCCTTCCGTGCCTAATGGGCGAAGGTTATACCATTTACCTTCATATTTAGCTTTAGGGTTGAAATTAAAAACGTTCAAACCTAAAAAGAGATAGGGGGAAAAATGTTGAGTGCGGTCAAAATAGTTGTAGGGAAGAAAATTAAACTCTAACTGTGCCGTCCCATCTATAATCATGGATTTGAAATGAAGATTGCGTCGGCGTTCATAAATGTTTTTAGAATCCTTATCATCGGCGCTGATATTGCCATAGTTAGCCGACATTTTCATGCATATTCTATCATTGAAGTTAAAACGTGCCGCCACTGTAGCTGCCAAGCTGGGTCGCATAACGCTAAATGTTGTATTCAAATCACCGAAATAATTAGAAATGCCTAACCCACCGCCGGCTTCCCAGCCGCGTTGTGCCATAAGAGTTGAAGAAAAAAATGCAATTGTAAGAATAGAAATCAGAAATTTTTTCACTGTTTAGAGTTTTAGGTCAATGCCCTTTGATTATAATCTGCTTTAAGATACCGCATTGAATTACCAAAAATCGTGCAAAGCTATAGAAAAACGCAGAATCTTACAGCTTTCTTGTTCCTACACAGGTATTTTTCTGAAATTTAACTTATTTAAAGTAGAAAATGGCATACTTCAATCCTTCAACATTCCATATCTATCCTTAAATTTCTTTTTTAACGCAAATAATTCATCTCTATATTGTGCTGCCATGATAAAATCAAGTTCTTTGGCGGCATCTTTCATTTTCTTTTCTGCCTGAGTGATGAGCCGCTCGAATTGTTCACGACTCATATAATCCGTAACCGGGTCGGCGGCAATACTCAATTCGGTAGGCTCGACATAAGCATTCTTTTTCCCTCGAATATCCAAAATCGAACCGGCAGCGATGATTTCCTCACGGGTACGAGATACTGTACGCGGAGTGATACCATTTTCTTCATTATAAGCGATTTGAATGGCTCGCCGTCGGTTGGTTTCTTCCATGGTTCGGCGCATCGAATCCGTTATTTTATCAGCATAAAATATCACCAAACCGTTAGAATTACGCGCCGCACGCCCCGCTGTTTGGGTCAATGAGCGGGCATTGCGCAGGAAACCCTCTTTATCCGCATCCAAAATAGCCACCAATGAGACTTCGGGCAAATCTAAGCCTTCTCTCAGTAAGTTGACACCCACTAAAACATCAAAATCGCCTAAGCGCAAATCTCTGAGTATTTCCATCCGTTCCATTGTATCCACTTCGGAGTGGATATAACGAACTTTTATATTCAATTTGGCTAAATATTTTGACAATTCTTCAGACATACGCTTGGTGAGAGTCGTCACTAACACCCGCTCATTTTTGTCAATACGCTTCTGGATTTCATCTAACAAATCGTCCACCTGATTAATAGAAGGACGCACTTCAATCGGTGGGTCAAGCAAGCCTGTCGGTCGAATTAACTGCTCAACAACGACTCCCTCAGTCTGTTCCATCTCATAATCTGCGGGTGTTGCACTCACGAAAATAACCTGATTAACCATTGTCTCAAATTCTGAAAAATTGAGGGGTCGGTTATCCATTGCACTCGGCAGCCTGAACCCATAACTCACAAGATTTTGTTTGCGGGCACGGTCGCCACCCCACATACCTCTTATTTGGGGCAATGTTGCATGGCTTTCATCAATAAACATTAAGAAATCTTCGGGGAAATAATCCAAAAGGCAAAAAGGTCGCTCACCCGGATTTCTACCGTCAAAAAAACGAGAATAATTCTCAACACCTTGACAATAACCCAATTCTTTAATCATTTCAAGGTCAAAATTTGTTCTCTCATCAATGCGCCGGGCTTCCTGTGATTTGCCTTCTCTTTCAAAATATTTCACATGTTCATATAACTCGTCTTGGATATCGCGAATAATTTGGTGGATACGCTCCCTCGGAGCCACATAAAGATTGGCGGGAAAAATTGCTGCCACATCAAGTCGTTCGCCCCGTTTACCCGAAACAACATCTAACATATCAATACTTTCGATTTCATCCCCAAAAAATGTGATGCGATAGCCATAATCTACATAAGGTAAATTGATGTCCACTGTATCTCCCCTTACCCGAAAAGAAGAACGGGTCAACTCACCATCTGAACGTGAATACAAAATTTCATTCAATGCGTATAAAAAAGCGTTGCGGGCAATAACCAAACCTTTATGAAGCCTGATGATACCTGTTTTATAATCTTCGGGATTCCCCATACCATATATACAGGATACCGAAGCCACCACGATAATATCGCGCCGACCCGATAAAATAGAACTCGTCGCACGCAAACGCAACTTATCCACTTCCTCATTGATTTGAAGATCCTTCTCAATATAGGTATCCGTAACGGATATGTATGCTTCGGGCTGATAATAATCGTAGTAAGAGACAAAGTATTCGACGGCATTTTCGGGGAAAAATTGCTTGAACTCACCGTAAAGTTGTGCAGTCAAGGTCTTATTATGGGTCAGAATGAGAGTAGGGCGGTTGATTTGAGCAATAACATTCGCCATTGTAAATGTCTTGCCGGAGCCCGTGACACCCAATAAAACTTGCGCACGCTCCCCCCTCAGTATGCCCGCAGTCAGTTGTTGAATGGCAACCGGTTGGTCACCCGTAGGCGTATATTGTGAAATGAGTTTGAAATCCATTTTTGATTTTCAGCATTTAAACGTCAAAAATACGGTTTAAAATAAATACACTTTCAAATTTTAATGAAAATCCACTAATTCGATAAGTTTTTTTACCTTTGCACGCTATTTTGATAATGGCAAGAGCAAATAAAGAAACTATTGACATTTCGGAGTCTTTATTTGACTAAGTTTTGTATTTTATCAGCCCAATTTCAATAGAAATGACGGACTTAAAGTCGCAAATTAATATCGAAAAATTGCCTCAACATGTTGCTATCATCATGGATGGGAATGGTCGTTGGGCAAAAGCGCAGGGTAAAAATCGCGTTTGGGGACATCGTGAAGGCGTGCGGACTGTACGGGAAATCACGGAAGCAGCAGCAGAATTAGGCGTGAAATATTTAACTTTATATACATTCTCTACTGAAAACTGGAACCGTCCGGCTTATGAAGTCAATGCTCTGATGCTGCTTTTAGTGGATACGGTAAAGGCAGAGATTGATACTTTGATGAAAAATAATATCAAACTAAAAGCCATCGGAGACATCGAAAAGTTGCCTTCGGCTACGTATAAAGCTTTGTTGCAAGGCATCGAACAAACGCAAAATAATACAAGTATGACCCTTGTGCTGGCACTCAATTATTCCGCTAAATGGGAGATACTGAGGGGGGTGCAGCGCCTTGCTGAAAAAGCTGCCCGTGGGCAAGTGAAGCCAAGTGAAATTACTGAAGATATGTTTGAAGCAGAATTGACTACGTCGGGTATGCCCGATCCGGAATTGATGATTCGAACGAGTGGTGAGACACGGATTTCCAATTTTCTTTTGTGGCAATTGGCATATGCGGAGTTTTATTTTACCTCGACTTATTGGCCTGATTTCAAAAAAAATGATTTTTATAAAGCCATTTTAAGTTATCAAAACCGAGAACGGCGTTTTGGAATGATTAGCGAACAGATATAAAAAAAATATGCTTAAGTGCATTTGAAAAACATTGTTTTGAGTGCTTTTTAAAATAAATGTTAAATTTTGATAAACCTACGGCACAAAATAGAGCGTTGATTCGTTTTGATGCTGTTTTAATTCTTAATAAAAGATTCATATTGTAATAAACGGTATAATGAAAAAAGCCTTTCTTTTGTTTTTTGGTGTAAACATACTTTTACTTTCCAATAAAGCCTTTTCTCAAATTGCTAATGACACTTTGCCCCTTATGGCTTATGGTCAGGCGCAGGATTATGAAATAGGCGGTATCAAAGTAGTCGGTGCTCAATTCACCGATGCCAACGCCATCATTGGTGTTTCAAGCTTACAGGTGGGAAAAAAGATTAAATTTCCGGGGTCAGATGTTCCTAAGGCGATGAAAGCTTTATGGAAATTGCGCCTTTTCGATGACGTTCAAATTGTCAAAGAGAAAACCATCGGCAATGTCATTTTCTTTGAAATTCATATCAAAGAACGTCCGCATATCACCACCTATAGTTATAAAGGAGCGAAAAAAAGCCAACACGATGATTTGAACAACATCGTTAACCGCTTTATTCCCAAAGGAACGATTGTTACAGAAAGCAATAAAGCCAATGCAAGTTTCGGTATTGAAAAATATTATCGGGAAAAAGGTTTTCTGGATGCTAAAGTTACTATCATCGAAGAAGCGGATGATAAGCGGGTAAATGGGGTAAAACTTGTTTTTGATGTTGACAAACAAGCGCGTATCAAAATACAGGATATTACCTTTGAAGGTAATACTAATGCGTCTGCAAGGAAACTGAGAAAGCAAATGGATAAAACCCATCGTAAAAGAAAAATTTTCTCGTCGTCCAAACTTATCAAAGATGAGTATGAAGACGACAAAAAGAAAATCTTAAAGTACTATGCTAATATCGGTTACCGCGACGCCCAAATAGTGAAGGATAGTATTTATCGCGAAAAAGATGGTGATTTGAAGATTGATATGAAAATCAATGAAGGTCACCGTTACTATTTCCGCAAAATCACCTGGAAAGGTAATTCTATTTATGACTCGCAAGTGTTGACCCAAGTTTTGGGTATTCAAAAAGGGGACGTTTATAACCAAGAATTATTAGAGCAACGACTGCGTTTTAGTCAAGATGGTCGAGATATTTCTACCCTGTATATGGACGACGGTTATTTGTTTTTTAATATAGAACCCACAGAAGTAGCAATTGAAGGGGATTCAATAGATCTCGAAATGCGGATGTATGAGGGTCCACAAGCGACGATTGACAAAGTGATTATTAAAGGGAATGACCGTACAAACGAACATGTTATTCGCCGCGAGTTGCGCACATTGCCGGGTGAAAAATTTAGCCGTTCTTTAATCATTCGTTCACAGCGCGAAATTATCAATTTAGGTTATTTCAATCAAGAAAACTTAGGTATTAACACGCCAGTGAACCCACAACGGGGAACAGTTGATATCGAATATAAAGTTGAAGAAAAGCCTTCAGATCAGTTGGAATTATCTGCGGGTTGGGGTGGTTTCGGTGTGGTCGGCACCTTGGGTGTATCATTCAATAATTTTTCTATCCGCAATATTTTTAATAAAGGTGCATGGTCTCCATTGCCACAAGGTGATGGTCAACGTTTGTCTATACGGGCACAATCGAATGGTAAATTTTTCCAATCCTACAATGCTTCTTTTACAGAGCCTTGGTTAGGTGGTAAAAAGCCACAATCATTGACGGTCAGTGGGGCTTATACCAAATATGCGGACATTTATACTCAAAACAGTTATTTTGGTATTTTTCAAGGTTCGGTCAGTTTAGGAAGACGTTTGAAATGGCCGGATGATAACTTTATTTCAACAACATCACTTGAATATCAGCGGTATAGTATTAATAATTATAATTTCGGTGCTTTGAGAAATGGTACCTTCAACAATATTAATATTGCACAAACATTTTCGAGAAACTCAATATCCGATCCGTTGTTCCCTAAAAATGGTTCGCGCTTGACGCTCATTTTGAAAGCAACACCGCCATACTCGTATTTAAATAACAAAAGGTATATAGACCAACCCGAAGAAGTTAAATTTAAATGGGTTGAATACTATAAATGGCGTTTTAACGCTGAGTGGTACACACCGATAGTCGGTAAATTAGTTTTAAAAACAGATGCCAAGCTGGGAACTATTGGCTTCTATAATAAATATGTAGGATATGCACCGTTTGAACGTTTTGTAGTCGGTGGAGATGGTTTAGCAAATCGCCAAATCGGTCTTACCGGTAACGAGCTTTTATCTCTAAGGGGCTATGACACCAATGAATTGCCTGCCAATCAGTCTTCGGGCGGTAGCAGCCTCGGTGGTGGCGGTACAACTTTCGCAAAATATACGGTAGAATTGCGGTATCCGATTTCGCTTAATCCTTCCTCTACCATATATGTTCATACGTTTGTGCAAGGTGGTAATGTCTGGGCTTCATTGAAAGAATTCCGGCCGTTCGACTTGCGCCGCTCTGCGGGTGTTGGTTTAAGAGTCTTCTTGCCGATGTTTGGTACATTAGGCTTTGACTATGGTATCGGATTCGATAAACCGAACTTGAACGCAACGGCTAAAAAATGGACAGAATATGGTCGTTTCGGTATCATCTTAGGTTTTGAACCGGATTAATGGCTTAAGAGATTTAAGTTTGCAAAAAAAACGGAAAGCGTCTTGGTGATGCTTTCCGTTATTGTTTTTACCCCCCCTCAGTATCACTACCCATATGGTATGTTTTGTATTTTTTATTTAAAAAAATCACCCACAACATGCTACACTATTCAAGGTTTACTATATTTATTTCATTTAAATAGTTATGCAAAATGTATTTTTATAAAACACTTGTTATCAGTTTTTTACAAAAGATTAATTGAAATATAAATTAGAATTGTTTTTATACCCACAAATAAATAAGCTGTTTCAGCTTAAACATACTTGAGAAAAATGCTTGTAAAAACTTATGCCGGTGCCGTTCAAGGCATCGAATCGCAAACAATAACCATTGAAGTCAGTGTGGGTGGCACACCACCTGCGGATTCTAAAAATTTTTATTTCATGGTAGGCTTAGCGGATAGTGCTGTCCGCGAAGGTTGGCAACGCATTGAAGCAGCGTTGAAAAACAGCAAGTTAGAAATGCCCCGCTTGCGCCTTGTGGTCAACTTAGCACCTGCCGACATTAGAAAAGAAGGGTCGGCTTTCGATTTGCCAATTGCTTTGGGGATTTTAGGCGGCAGCCACCAAATGCCTTTTAAAGACCTTGATAAATATATTATTATGGGTGAATTATCACTCGACGGTAGTATCCGCCCCATTAAAGGTGCTTTGCCAATAGCGATTCAAGCGCGCAAAGAAAAATTTAAAGGCGTTATATTGCCCAAACAAAATGCCCGTGAAGCCGCCATTGTCAATGACCTTGAGGTATATGGCATTGACCATATTCGTGAAGCATACGAATTTTTCAACGGTGACCGCATTTTAGAGCCAGTTGTGGTGAACACAAGAGATGAATTTTCTCAGAAAAATCATTTTTTTGAAGTAGATTTTTCGGACGTCAAAGGACAAGAGAATATCAAAAGAGCGCTTGAAATCGCCGCCGCCGGTGGGCATAACGCTATTTTAATAGGACCTCCCGGCGCGGGCAAAACCATGTTAGCAAGGCGATTACCCACTATTTTACCGCCTTTAAACTTATATGAAGCCCTTGAAACAACTAAAATACACTCGGTGGCTGGTATTCTTCCGCCCGAAGCATCATTAGTGTCAACACGCCCGTTTCGCGCACCCCACCATACCATCAGCGATGTTGCCCTTGTCGGCGGGGGGTCTGTGCCTATGCCGGGGGAAATTTCATTGGCACATAATGGAGTACTGTTTCTCGATGAATTGCCTGAATTTAAGCGAGCTGTTCTTGAAGTCATGCGACAGCCGATGGAAGAACGGCGCGTAACTATCTCAAGGGCGAAAATTTCGACGGATTACCCCGCAAGTTTTATGCTGATTGCCTCCATGAACCCTTGCCCGTGTGGCTATTATAACCATCCTGAAAAAGAATGTGTCTGTGGACCCGGTATAGTGAAACGCTATCTGAACCGAATTTCAGGTCCTTTGCTCGATAGAATTGACCTTCACGTGGAGGTTGTGCCTGTAAAATTAGAAGAATTGACCAACTACAATCCTTCAAGTGAAAGCAGTAAGGATATAGCGGCGCGAGTTGTGCTGGCTCGCGAAATACAAGCAGAACGGTTTAAAGATGTGAAAGGCGTGTATTGCAATGCTCAAATGCCGAGTCGCCTTGTTCGCGAAGTGTGTAGATTGACACCCGACGGCATGACAATTCTGAAAACGGCTATGAACCGGCTGCAATTGTCTGCCCGGGCGTACGACCGAATCCTTAAAGTCGCCCGTACATCTGCCGATTTAGCGGGTAACACCACTATACAAACGGAGCATTTGGCAGAGGCGATACAGTTCAGAAGCCTTGATAGGGAAAATTGGGCGGGATAAGAACTTTCTGAGACGTGATAAAAATGTGATTAAAACCTTATTATCTTTGCGCTCATATAAAAATGATTATTCCGGATTATATATAAAAAATAAGAAACTGAAAACGCCTATTCCGCAGCCCATTATTGATGTCATTATTCCTGCTTATAATGAGGAAAAATCTGTCCCTTCAGTATTAATGGATATTCCGAAATATCTTGTCCGCGATATAATAGTCTGTAATAATAATTCTACTGACCGAACGGCAGAAGTTGCCGCTGCCGCCGGAGCTACGGTCGTTTTTCAACCTCAAAAAGGCTATGGCAATGCTTGTTTGAAAGGCATGGAACTGATTGCTCAAAAAAAAGTCAAGCCCGATATTGTTATTTTTCTGGATGCTGATTATTCGGATCATCCGGAAGAAATGCAGCAACTGATTGCTCCCATTATTGAGGGGGGGATGGATATGGTCATCGGCTCACGGGCTTTAGGCGAAAGGGAAGCCGGTTCAATGACACCCCAACAAGTATTCGGCAATTGGTTAGCAACCCGTTTGATTCGCCTTTTTTTTAATTATACTTTCTCCGATTTGGGACCTTTTAGAGCTATTCGGTACGATAAACTGTTGGAAATCAATATGGTGGATAAAAATTTTGGGTGGACAGTTGAGATGCAAGTCAAGGCTGCTAAAAAGAAATTGAAGTGCACTGAAATCCCCGTGACGTATCGTCGCCGCATAGGTGTTTCAAAGGTAAGTGGCACTTTAAAAGGTACTGTGCTTGCGGGGTACAAAATTATTTTAACGATATTTAGGTATTTGTAAAATTTAATTTCGTTTTCAAAGATTGATTGTTAAAATTCCAAATAAAGTATGTGACGTTTAAAAACATAAGACGTCTCCTCGTACTACATAGGCAAACAATATTTTTTTGCGACACAATTAAATTTCAATTATCTAATGATAGCTTTAGGATATTCTCTTCTTGTCATTTATTGCATTTGCGTATTGTGCATCACAACTTATTGTGTGCTCCAAGCCGATTTATTGGCTTACTATCGCAAAAAAGAACCCGAAACGGTTCCTTTATTACCTAACCCGGCACCTCGTGTGACCATCCAATTACCACTTTATAATGAAAAATATGTTGTTGACCGATTGATAGATAATATCATCAAAATGGATTATCCCAAAGATAAACTCCAAATTCAGGTCATTGACGATTCTAATGATGAAACAGTGGATATTATCGCCAAAAAAGTTGAGCATTATCGTAGCCTTGGCTATGATATTGACCATGTGCGGCGCGAAGTGCGCAAGGGCTTCAAAGCCGGTGCTTTGAAAGATGCTACGCCTTTTGCAACGGGAGATTTTTTAGCGATTTTCGATGCGGATTTTGTTCCAAAACACGATTTTTTACAAAAAACCATTCCTCATTTTTTCAAAGATGAAAAAATTGGTGTTGTTCAAACTCGTTGGGAACATTTGAATGAAAATTATTCGACCATCACAGCATTGCAGGCTTTGCAATTAAATGTGCATTTTACAGTGGAGCAAGCGGGTCGTGCAAGAGGCGGTTTATTTTTACAATTCAATGGTACTGCTGGTGTGTGGCGCAAATCAACCATTGAAGATGCAGGTGGTTGGCACGATGATACATTGACTGAAGATTTGGATTTGAGCTATCGCGCGCAATCAAAAGGCTGGAAGATTGAGTACCTTGAAGAAGTCGGTTCACCGGCTGAATTACCCGCGGATATGAATGGCTTGAAGGGGCAACAATTCCGTTGGATGAAAGGTGGTGCCGAAAATGCCCGTAAATTGTTGAAACTTGTTTGGCATACACCGCTATCTTTGAAGCAACGCATCCACGCAACCCAACATCTTTTGGCGAGTGGTGTTTTCATGCTTTTGTTTATTGCGGCGGTAGTGAGCGTGCCTTTGGCTTACTTTATACCTCAATTGGATATGAATACACACCTTTTCAATGTTTCGTTGATAGGGATGTTTAGTATTTTTGCCCTTACTTTTGAAGCTAATCTGGAAAAAACAGTTCGCAGACGCGATTATTGGAAATCATTTTGGCGCGTATCTCGTTTGATCCCGGTTTTTATTCCGCTGGCAATGGGGATGAGTTTACATAATTCAGTGGCTGTTTTGGAAGGCTATTCCGGCAGAAAGTCTGATTTTGTTCGCACCCCTAAATTTGGTTTATCAGGTAGCAAAGGAACTTTTGCACACAAAAAATATTTGACGCGCAGTCTGCCTATTTCTACTGTTTTTGAAGGTATTTTAGCTTTTTATTTCGTGGCGGGAGCTTATTGGGGCTTTACACACGAAGTGTATGAGTTTGTGGTTTTCCACATACTTTTAGCTATTGGTTTCGGTACAATTTCATTTGTATCTATCAAGCATCTGAACAAATAGAAAAAAGCTTTTTATATAGCCATGAAAGTTAAACAAATAGCCGGTATCTCAATGCTTCTTTTAGTATTCGATAGCGGCTATTTTATTGAAAGAAAAGATTTTATCCATTTGATAAGTGTCTATGCATTTGCTTTTGCGACTTATTTTTTTATTTTAAAAACCGCTTATACTAATGAAGATATTAATTATTGGATAAAAATATCTTTGATACTGAGGGGGGGGCTTTTATTCAGTTTCCCACATTTTTCAGAAGATGTTTATCGCTTCATTTGGGATGGTCGGTTGATTCATTTGGGTATTAATCCTTTCAATTTCAAACCTTCATATTTTATTGATAACCATTTGTTTCCGGACACTCTAACTCCTGAGCTATTTTCAAAATTGAACTCCAAAGAATACTTCACCGTGTACCCATCAGTATGTCAGGGGATTTTTGCTTTTTCTGTTGCGCTTTTTCCTAAAAGTATATTCGGATCTATTGTAGTCATAAAAGCATTCATCTTCGCCGCTGAAATCGGGACAATTTTTTTAATGAAAAAAATGTTGTCTCCATCCAAAAAAATACTGGTTTATGCTCTTAATCCTTTGATAATCATTGAGTTGTGCGGAAATGTTCATTTTGAAGCCCTGATGATTTTTTTCTTATTACTAAGTATTTTTTTATTAAGTAAAATATTGAATCACTCGCGAAATGTGGAAACCGCATTTCTAATTTCCCCAAACAACCAAACCTTTTTATTATTAAGAAGTAGCATGGCGTTGGCATTATCTATTGCGACAAAAATGCTGCCCTTGATGTTATTGCCTTTTTTTATTAAAAGATTAGGAATGAAACGCAGTTTTATTTATTTTTTGATGATGGGCAGTGCCACACTTATTCTTTTCCTTCCTCTTTTTAATGCGATTTTTATTAACAATATTAAAAGTAGTTTGACTCTTTATTTTCAAAAATTCGAATTTAACGCCAGTTTATATTATTTGATTCGAGAAGTCGGTATATACATCAGAGGCTACAACCCCATCAGCGAAATTGCACCGATTATGACAAGCCTCGTTCTATTAAGCATATTACTATTAATGATTGTAGATTTTTTTAAAAAAAATATCAATCCAAAGAATGCTCCTACCGATTTGTGGGCGAACGAGGGCAATATCTTTCAATTATTCTTATTCGCATTATCCATTTATTTTCTCTGCGCCACAACGGTTCACCCTTGGTATGCAGCTTTACCGCTGGCAGTTTCTGTTTTTACACGGTTCACTTATATTATGGTGTGGACAAGTTTATTGCCTCTGACTTACATTCATTATTCTTATCCTAAGCCCACTGAAAATTATGCTGTTATTTTTTTGGAATATGTCATAGTACTCTCTTTGGCGACCTACGAAATATTCTTTAGAAATCGTCAGTGTCAGTCAAAAAGCAGTTTTTAACACTTCAGCAATCTGTTATTTTCAATAAATCAGCTGTATTCACGTTTTTATTATTTAATTTTACAGGCAGCATTAGCAACAAACCGAGCGTTTAAATCTCGAATCAATATGTGTGAGATTCTAAACCTCAACTTTTACTAACTTAGAGTCTATTTTTTTCAGCATGGATTTAGTACTAAGATTAGAATTCGAAGAACGAGACCTTGTACAGGCGTGTATTGCACGCGAACGTTGGGCGCAACAAAAACTGTACGAGGATTACTACGGCAAAATGATGTCCGTATGCCTTCGTTATGCGAATAATGAGGATGATGCTTTAGATATTCTCCACGAGGGTTTTATCAAGGTTTTCAAACATATAGCTTCTTACCAGCCGGGAACCGCCCTTCAGGCATGGATTCGGCGTATTATGGTCAATACGGCTATTGATTATTATCGAAAAAATATCCGCCGACGGACTGAAGATTTAGAATCGGCATACGACTTGGATAATAAAGAAGCAGATGCTATCAGCCAATGTTCTGAAAAGGATATTTTATTGGCAATAACACAATTGACTCCGGCGTACCGGACAGTTTTTAACTTATATGTTATTGAAGGATTCTCACACCGTGAAATTGGCGAACAATTGGGCATAACAGAAAGTACTTCGCGTTCTAATCTGGTGAAAGCCCGAATGAAATTACAGGCTATTTTGACAGGAAAACAGGTAAACGAAAATGGATAAAAATATTCAACATAATATAGATAAAAGGGCATATGAGCTACTCAAAGATTCTGAGGTGCCTTTTAATCCAGAGCATTGGAGCAAAATGGAGCAACGGTTGGCTCAATTAGATGCCGATGAGGCTTCTTTTGATGAGTCTTTGCGTCAAACGATTGAAAAATCTGAATCTACTTATAAGCCACAGCATTGGGACTTGATGAATCAAAAACTCAATGAGTTAGACACTGAGGATGCCGTTTTTGATAATTCTATTCGTCAAACAATGGAAAAATCAGAATTGCCTTTCAAATCGCAACATTGGGATTTGATGAATCAACAGTTGGAGCAGGAGTTTTCGTGGAAAGCTAAAATTGTGCGATTTAAAGTGATTGAAACTGCGTTGATGTTATTGTTACTTTTCACAGCTTACAATACCTTAGATACTGAGGGGTCTAATCCCCCTCGAGCACACGGTGTCATGGGGGGGGACATTGAGCAAAATCAGAAAACAAAATCTCCCAAATCTGAAAAAGCATCTGACCCTAAATCATTTAACCAAGATACAAAATGGCGCAATAAAGGCTCAAAACAAGAGAATAACGAAAATAATAAACCTTCAGTTAATAATAATGTGCCGATAGTTTCAACAGATTTTAATAAAAATGGTAATCGGGGGTTCAAAAACAATATTGAGCCGCTCACAGATGTTACGCAAAATCCAGTTACTGCAATTTCTTTTGATAATTCAGGTGTTTTAAATAATAGTTTAAGCAGTCTTGATGGAGTTCAAAAGCCGACTGCTGAAGCTCTAAATCAAGAGAAAAAATCATTTGAGGCATTCAATACTGTTCCTTTAATTCAAACAAGTGCTTTAGCTTTTAATGAAGCCAAAGGGAATTTGCTGATAAAGAAAAACTCTTTGAACTCTGAAAACATTGCGTCGGCTGAACCGGTTGCAATAATTCGCCCTAAGTCATTGACTATCACTGCGTTATATGATGAACCAGCATTGCTTAAAATGCCCAAAAAAAATAAATGGTGGCGCTTAGGTATTTTTGGAGGGTACACCGGAGATTATGTCACGTCCTCTTATATGCATCAGGGAAACCTCACTGAATGGGGAAATTTATCGAATAACAAAGGTGCAGGTCTTTCTTTGGGTCGTAAAAAAGGGAAAGTAGAATTTGAAATAGGGGTTGCGTACAATAAAAAAAGCTATAAAACGACATTGCCTGAAGAAATCATAACCGGTTCAGTTGTTACAGGGAAGTCTGACAGAACTGCCCTGCCACAAATTGTTAATTTGGATATCGTGAGAGTACCCCTCAGTATCAATTATTCATTTAAAGAATTTGGCAGGTGGCAATTGTTCGCTTCGTTAGGTACATCTTTCAATGCGGCGACCACAATAGATATTAAACATTATGAAGTTAAAGATGCCACTGCTTTTAAAGCCCAAGCGCTTAACCTGAGAAGTTCATCCGCACTGCCTGAATATGGGAAGCCTTTCAAATTGGTGTTTGAAAAAAATGTCAATAATTTTTATTTTTCCGCTTTAGCTGGAGTGGGCATTGAATACAAATTGACGCCTTTCTTAAGCACTTATTTTCAACCAAGTGTAGAAAAACAATTTGGAAAATATGGTATCGGTTCCAGAAAAGATAAAGTAAATTCATTAAATGTTCAAGCCGGTCTAAAAATGAGAATTACGAAGGAGAAATTTTAATTTCAATGTTTTTATCAAGACAAATGAGACATCTGAATGATTTTGTAAAATTCCTCATTAAATCTATAATAAAAAAACGCTTTTCTGACTCGAACAGGAAAGCGTTTTTTATATTTATTCTAATTTTAATCCTACTATTGTGAAATGTAATAGAATTTGCGTCATTTTGTGGTGTTAATCATTTTGATAAAACAATAATTATGTTTTTATCTTGTTCTAATAAGTTGAGCTTGAAATATCTATTCTCTGAAATAATCCATTCTTACATATGATACGAAAATTTTTATTGACTTTTTGCTTTACCTTTTTAGTCTTTAAAATGGGTGTTTTTGCGCAAAATGACCTTAAAATTGGTCAGTGGCGCACTTATTTGCCTTACAAAGCCGCTGCTTATGTCACGCAAAGCAATACGCATGTGTTTTGGTCAACGGGTTTATCCATTTTACAGATGAATAAAACGGATTTTTCTATCTATCGTTTGGATAAAAACAATGGACTGAATGACGTCGGGACGAGTATCATCCGTTTTAATAAAGCCAATAACATGCTTTTGGTGTATTACCAAAACAGTTCAATTGACATTTTGAAGCCCGATGGGCAAACCGTGGTTCTGAACGATATAAAAAATAACTCTAATATTATTGGTGACAAGGTTCTGAATGATGTGTATTTTAGAGCGGATACCGCTTTTTTGGCGTGCAGTTTCGGACTTGTAAAATTGGATATGAAACGAAATGAATTTATTTCTACCACTTTTACAAAACTCAGAGTGTACAGTGTGACAGTTTTCAACGAAAAAATTTATGCGGCTACTGAGGGGGGCATTTTTACTGTTCCGAATGATAATAAAATTAACCTCGCCGATTTCAATCAATGGCGCAAATTGGGTACTAATGAAGGGTTTCCGAGCAGTTATGTCTCCAATGTTATGACTGTTTTTAACGATAAATTGTATTTCAATATAAACGATTCGCTGTGTGTTTTACAAAACAATACCCCCCTCAGTATTTATCAAGCCAATAATTATAGAATCAAATTCTTAACATCTGAAGGAGCAAACCTGATGTTGGGTTTGAGTTGTGTGGGTAATTGCGACGGTAAAGTATTTCTTTTGGATAAAAATAACAAGCCGACGCCGGTAGCATCTAACTGTAACAATCGCCCGATTTATGGTGTTGAGGATGCGAGAGGGTGGCTGTGGTTTGCGGATGAATATCAAGGTATGAGATTCAGCGGGGGAGCCACAGCGCCTTGTGGAGTGACGGAGTTTGACTCGCCTTATTTTTCAACCGCAACGGATTTTGCGATTACAGATACCTCTCTTTATGTAGCCGCCGGTGGTGTGGATGGACTGAATGCCCGTCGTTCGCCTGATGGTTTTGCGAGTTATATCAATGGTAAATGGCGGAATTACAACCGAGGAACGGATAAAATTTTATTGGATAGTTTAGCCGATTTGGATTTTTACCGCATTATTGTTAACCCCAGAAATAGGAAAGTCTATGTCGGTACTTATTGGGGAGGATTGGTTGAAGTCGAAAATGGTAAAATAGTAAAAATCTATAACGACCAAAATTCTGCTTTGCAAGGAGCTGTCGGCGATCCTTTGCGTGAGCGCATTGCCGGTTTGGCTTACGATAAAAAAGGCAATTTGTGGGTGAGTAACAACTTGGCGCCGAATCCGATTGTCGTATTTAAAGCTGATGGTAAATGGCAAAAAATGCGGGATGTGCCGTTTGGTGCCAATGGAACGCAGCAGTTAGTGATAGATAGCATTGGCTACAAATGGGTGGTAGTGAGTGGTGCGCAATCGGGCTTATTGGTTTATGATGAAGGCAAAGATCTCGAAAATTTGAATGATGACCGAGTGCGCTTTCTTGACAATGGTACTTTGCCAAAAGACCTCCAGAATGCTCGAGTCAACTGTTTAGCAGTGGATTTAGACGGTCGGATTTGGGTCGGTACATCCAGTGGTGTGGCAGTGTATGAATGCGGCAGTGACCCTTTTAAGACCAATTGTTTGGGTAGACTTATTGTTTCTGATTTGGGGGGCATTGGCGAATATTTATTGAAAGACAAAAATGTGAATGCTATTGCGGTAGATGGCGCTAATAGAAAATGGTTCGGCACAACCAATGGGATATTTGTTCAATCCACCGATGGAAGAGAAGAAATTGCAAAATTCAATACTGAAAACAGCCCTTTGTTGAGTGATAATATTACCGCTTTGGGTATCCGCCCTAAAACTGGGGAGATTTTTATTGGAACAGCCAAAGGCATCATGTCTTACAAATCGGATGCTATTTCGGGTGGTACTTTTAACAGAGATACCGCTTATGCTTACCCTAACCCGGTTAGACCGGAATATGAAGGTCCCATAGCGATAACAGGTTTAGCGCGCGATGCCTTAATCAAAATTACTGACGCGAACGGCAATATTGTTTTCGAAACGCGCGCCTTAGGGGGGCAAGCTATATGGAACGGTCATGATTTTTCAGGAAGAAGGGTATCAACGGGCGTATATCTCGTTTTTGTAGCCAATACGCGCAATCCGGAAGCCAACGATGCGGTGGTGACAAAGATTCTTTTTATTAATTGAAAAAAGATAACGTTATTGGCAACAGGTCAGCGGGATGAATGTTTACTAATGATAGTTTAAATGATAAAACTGTTGAGAACAACAACTTCATCGTTTAAAAGAACCATAAAAATTTGATTGTATGACATTGGAAAATGTGAAAATTTTACGCCGTTTTCGCCGTTGGGGTATCATCACCACTTTGGCAACTGTTTTTTTGATTTGGGTAGGGGGCTGGGTACGTTCTACGGGTTCCGGCATGGGTTGTCCGGATTGGCCTAAATGCTTTGATATGTGGATTCCACCGACAGCAGAAGCACAACTTCCGCCCAACTATTTGGAAGAATATGTCAAAATACGAGAGCGTAAAAATCAGCGGGTAGCAAAAATGTTATCCAGTTTAGGAATGACGGAGATGGCAGAAAAAATAAAAAATGACCCCTCAGTACGGGAACACGAACCTTTCAATGCGTACAAAACATGGACGGAATATGTGAATCGGCTTATTGGTGTTTTAGTAGGCTTTTTTATTTTACTTGCTCTTCTATTTTCCATCCCGACCCGTAAAATTGATAAACGCATTTTCAGGCTTTCGTTGGCCGGGTTTATAGGTGTCGCTTTTGAAGGCTGGTTGGGTTCCATAGTAGTTTCTACCAATTTGATGCCTTCATTGATTACGACCCACATGGTTGTAGCGATGCTTATACTGGTGTTTTTGATAGCAGCTGTCATCATTGCCTATACAAGAGAAAGCAATATCAGTGATTTATTGTACGTCAAACCCATGTCAAAAGTCTGGTTAGGAGTAGGGGTATCTGCAGTTATTCTCGCCCAAATCATCATTGGCACTCAAGTGCGAGAAGAAGTAGATGTTGTTTCAAAGGCATTCGGAGAAGCTGAGCGAAACGAATGGATAGTAAACTTAGGCAGTATCTATTCACTGCATAGAACTTTTTATTATTTTGTGGCGGCTGCCATTATGTATTGGGTGTGGCTGCTGAAAGGGATGCGTTTATTCCAAGATAAAACGATAAAATTCACTTCAATATCCCTAATGGGTATTCTAATTCTGGAAATTGGATTAGGTATCGGTATGCATCGCTTCAATATCCCGTCCGCGTTTCAGCCCTTGCATTTGTTGTTTGGGACGCTGCTTTTTTCTGCGGCATTTACTCTGACAGGGATTTTATATTATAAAAAGGTAAATATTTTTTATAAGTAAAACAAAATACAATGAGAGCCGTCATTTTAACCCTTAACCTACTTTTATTAGCTTTTTTAACTGCCAAAACCCAAAACGCACCTGTACCAGACAGTCAAAAATTCATTGAAGTTACTGGCAACGGTGAAGTGGAGTACATACCCGATCACATTAAATATTCTATCACAGTTTCAGATGAAGCCAATGATACGTACTCGGGTGATTTGGATGACCGTTCCGAGTGGAAAATCAGAGAGTTTCAGGCACTGATGAAAAAAAGAAATGAGCAGCGGTATCTAAAAATTTGGGAAATCCTGAAAGCTCAGGGCATAGATGAAAATGCTATTGTGAAAGATGAAAAATATGATTTCATCACTAAAAACGAAACCGAATTCGAACACAAAATTTTCATTGTCGGATTTGATAACTTCGCTAAATTCAAACAGATAGTAGCCTCGTTAAAAGCGGCTAATATTTGTAGCGGGCAGATAATAGATGTCCAATCGATAAAAATAAAAGAACTTGAAGATAAGGCTCAATGGCTTTCCATTGCAAATGCTAAACAAAAAGCGGAAAAAATTGCGGCAGCGGTTAATTCAAAATTAGGGAAAGTGCTGCAAATAAAAGATGCCAAACAGCCCCTCGAGGATTTGGGTGGCAAAGGCAACGGTTGGACGGCTTATCCGTCAATAAGACAAGAGTTACACGATACTTACTTCATTGCCGGTAACGTAGATTTGACAGATAATGGAAAATTTGTTTTGCGGCAAGCCATTACAATACGTTTTTCGTTGGAAAATTGAGGGTTAGTAAGGGGGGCATCTAATACTCAAAATTCCACTTATTGAATCTGAATTTGAACCTTAACAATCAATCAAATGAGTCCTCAAATAGAACTTCAAAAAGGAGATATCACCACAATCGGAACGGAGGCTATTGTCAATGCTGCGAACTCTTCCCTTTTAGGAGGTGGCGGTGTGGATGGTGCCATCCATCGGAAAGGTGGAAAAGCCATTTTGGATGCATGTATTGAAATCAGAAATAAGCAGGGCGGTTGTGCAACAGGGGAAGCAGTAGTGACCACTGCCGGCAATTTGCCATCCCAATACGTGATACATACGGTGGGTCCTGTTTGGAACAATGGGCACAACCATGAAGCTGAATTGCTCAAAAATTGTTATCGGAACTCCCTGAAATTAGCAGACAACATCGGTATAAAAAGCATATCTTTTCCCAATATCAGCACAGGCATTTATCATTATCCTAAAAGTCTTGCAGCTCATGTTGCCATTGAGACAGTTAAGGAATATATAAGAGAAAATACTCAGATAGAAAAGATTGTTTTTGTCTGTTTTGATGATGAAAACTATGAAATTTATGACAAATTGATGCAATTTACGGAATAAGATTGTCTGATTACCCCCCTCAGTATAACCGGTTTCGAAGATGGAAAATGGATGAAAAATGAAAAAGGTTGGTTTATCATAGCAAGCCTATGTATTTTTTTCTGTACTTTTACACCCTCAAATCAAATAGGAGACTATAGCCAAATATTATATTAATGAAAAAACATATTCCAAATACCTTAACATTATTGAATCTGTTTTGTGGGTGTTGTAGCATTGTATGCATCCTAAACGGGCAATATATTGAAGGGGCTATATTTACGGGAATCTCATTGGGTGCAGACTTTTTAGATGGTTTTGCCGCGCGGATATTGCGGGTGAACTCGCTTTTAGGGGTTCAATTGGATTCTCTTGCGGATATGGTATCATTTGGGGTGGTGCCGGGTGTCATAGTATTTGAATTGTTAAAAGGCAACGATATCAGCCCGACTTTCGCCGGCTTACAACTTTCCCCGGTGGCTTCTTTGTCGTACAATACTCTTCCGGCATTTATTATTACGCTTTTTTCGTGTCTTCGATTGGCAAAATTCAATATTGATACCCGCCAAACGACCAGCTTTATTGGATTGAATACGCCTTCTAATACTGTTTTCTTTACTGGATTGATGCTGACTGCGGAGTTCGATACGCTGGGTTTGGCGCATTTTGTGACCAATCCGGTTTTTTTATACACGCTCATTCCCATATCTTCTTACCTCCTCGTTTCGGAAATTAGGATGTTTAGTATGAAAGGGGGATTGAATAAGATGAAAGTCATTTATATCGGTTTATCTTTGCTCCTGCTTATTTTTTTTCGAGAAGTAGCATTGTCTTTAACCATGATTTTATATGTATTATTCAATATCGTCAACAATTTCTTTTATAACAAATTGCATTCCGTTACGGATAGCTCAACTCATTCTTGATTCCTGACTGGTTTGTTATGCGTTATTCGGAAATCACCGGACAATGAAAATAATGAATAACGGTTAACAAATAACGACTAACTAACAACGATTAACAAATAACGAATAATAAAAAATTATGAAATTTATTGCAGAAATAGATGTGATGCCTCACAAAGAACTTCTTGACCCTCAAGGTAAAACAGTTGCTAATAACATGGATCACATTGACATCACAGGTGTTGAAGACATTCGCATCGGGAAACATATCCGTATGGTGATAGCTGCCGACAGCGAAACCGATGCCCGCGAAAAAGTGGATACGGCATGTAAAAAACTACTGATTAACCCGATTATGGAAAACTATTCTTTTACACTTAAAAATGAGTAGTTAGTAATTCCTAATTCACCTAATTAGTAATTCCTAATTTTTAATTCACTATGCTCTACCTCGTCCCTACTCCTATCGGCAATCTTGAAGATATAACCCTGCGCGCCTTGCGGGTGCTGAAGGAAGTAGATCTGGTATTAGCGGAAGATACACGCACGTCTAAAAAACTCTTTCAACATTACGGGATAGAAACCCCGCTGCGCAGTTTCCATATTCACAACGAACATGGGGTACTGAGGGGTATTGTTGAACAGCTGAAAGGCGGTGCTGCTATAGCACTCATCAGCGATGCCGGTTCCCCGGCTATCAGCGACCCTGGTTTTTTGCTCGTGCGCGAGTGCGTGAGAGAAGGTATTAAAGTCGAAGCATTACCCGGTGCAACTGCTTTTGTCCCAGCGCTCACGGCATCCGGTTTACCCTGTGATGCCTTTCACTTCGAAGGATTCCTCCCCCATAAAAAAGGTCGCCAGACCCGATTAAAATATTTGTCAAGTCTTGAAAATACCTTTATTTTGTATGAAAGTCCGCATCGATTGGTCAAATGCCTTGGCGAATTAGCTGAACATTGCACCGGTGAGCGCATGGCTTGCGTGGGTCGGGAGCTAACCAAACTCCATGAAGAGGTAAAAACGGGTCCCCTCTGTATATTGATGGATTATTATAAAAACGAAGGGGTTGCCAAAGGAGAAATCGTTATTGTTGTTGCCGGAAAATCTTGAAGTGTGATACTTTCGTAAACTTTCGTTTTGAAGGTGTCTGACACCTTCAAAACGAAAGAGCCTAAAATGTTAACTGCTTGTTAATCGTTTGATATTCAATTTTTTATACAAGTAAAATATGTTAATTTTATAAATTATACCTAAAACGGGTTGAAATTTCGAAAATCTATAGGTAAATAGGTGACAGACGTTTTTAAAGCGTCTGTCACCTGCCCCTACCAAAGGTGTAACGGTAATGGTTAACTGGTTAAGTAAATAAATTTTACCCTTTAAGCAATACTCCTGCTTTGGGGCACGAGGGCAAAATAGTTATGACTACTCTAATTTTTTTGACATGAATAACAGAACTATACAACGGGTCGTCGTTTTGGGCGCCATCGCTATTCTTTTTGTCATCGGCACGCAAGCGTATTGGGTGATGCGGACTTGGAACGTGAACGAACGAGACTTTGACCGCACTGTCAATATCGCCTTGTTGAATGTTGCAAAGGAACTTTCCATCGTCAATCAAAGTATTTTGCCGCCGCAAGATTTGATTACGCGCACTTCTTCTAATACCTATGCGGTGAATATCAACAGTCAAATTGATGCAAAAAATTTAGATTTTTATCTGCAAAAACATTTTGAAGCGGCGGCACTCAACGAGGATTTTGACTATGCCATTTACGATTGCCACGATGAAAAAATGGTGTATGGAAAGTATGTATCTTATTCATCTTCTCCAGATTCTATAACGGTTAAAAAAGACTTTCCAACGCTCCAAGATGCCACTTATTTCTTTGTTGTGCGGTTTCCGAAGCGGTCATCTTATTTGTTAGGCAGTATGGCGCTCACCGTAGTCTTGACAGTGGTGTCTTTGCTCACAGTGTTGTTTTTTATTTATTCAATGTTGATTATTTTGCGTCAAAAACGGTTGTCCGAGTTGCAGAAAGATTTTATCAACAATATGACGCATGAATTTAAAACACCGATTTCTACAATTAAAGTGGCAGCAGATGTGTTTGCAAGTCATCCGATAATACAAACGGATCCTCGTTTGGCAAAATACACGCAAATCATGCGCGAGCAAAATAATCGCCTTAATACTCAGGTGGAAAAAGTGCTTCAAATTACCCGCATTGACCGGAACACGCTCGATTTGAACATGGAAATTATCAATTTGCACGAGTTGCTTGAAACCATCTTACCGACCATTCAGGTAAAAATTGAAGGGCAAAATGGTAAGTTGGAACAATATCTTACTGCCAAACAACCATATATTAAGGCTGATACCTTGCATTTAACAAATATTATTCACAACTTGCTGGATAATGCGATAAAATATTGCAAAGACGGCAAGCCAGAAATCATTGTGAAAACTGAAGACAAGGATAAAAACGTCCGCCTCATTATCGAAGATAGGGGTATTGGTATTGATAAAGAACACCATAAAAAGGTATTTCAACGTTTTTATCGGGTGCCAACCGGTAATATTCACAATGTAAAAGGCTTTGGATTAGGTTTGTATTATGTTAAGAATATAGTGCAAGCGCAAGGGTGGACATTAGATTTGGTCTCTGAATCTGATAATGGTACAAGTATTTCTATTGATATTCCAAAGGTAGTAGAAACGGTTTCGGCCTCTAAACATCCTAAAACCGTTGCTGAAACTATATGAACGGTTAGCTTTGAGTTGTCAGCAGTCAGCTACTTAAACGTGGTTCCTAAAGCCCAAAGCCGAAAGCAAATTTTATCCGAGAAACAACTATTTTTTCATAAATAACCCGATGTTAAGATTAACTCTATTATCCTATGAAAGCACACCTCCTCTATGTAGAAGATGATGAAAGCCTAAGCTTTGTTACCCGCGATAATCTTGAACTGCAAGGTTACCAACTCACTTGCTGCGAAAACGGTAAAGAAGCCATGAAGGTCATTACGCAAAACAATTTTGATTTATGCATTCTTGATGTGATGTTACCCGATGTAGATGGTTTTACGATTGCCGAAGAAATTCGCAAATTCAATACCCAAGTACCGATTTTGTTTTTAACTGCCAAGTCTATGAAGGAAGATCGCATCCGAGGGTTAAAACTCGGTGCCGACGATTACATTACCAAGCCTTTCAGCATTGAAGAATTGATTTTGAAAATAGAAATTTTCCTGCGCCGGTCGAAAGTAGCGGCCCCCTCAGTACCCACTTATTTAACTGTCGGCAATTATCTTTTAGACCACAAAAATCTGTCACTCAAATTTGGCGATCAAGCGAAAAACCTGACCCAAAAAGAAGCGGATCTTTTAAAAATGTTTCTTGAAAATAAAAATGAGGTCATCAAACGCTCCAATATTTTAGAAACACTGTGGGGTGAAGATGATTATTTTTTGGGCAGAAGTTTAGATGTTTTTATTTCGAGATTGAGAAAATATCTGAGCCAAGACCCGCGGATTAAGATTGAAAATATTCACAGTGTGGGTTTTAAAATGAAGATTGATGCATAAAAATTGTTAACTACCGAGAGCGGAGTACTTAAAAAGGCTTAACACAACGGGCTGCAACGGGCGATTCAAATCGCTTGATGCAGCCCGTTGTGTTTTTTTTAGAAAAAAAATAAGCACTATACAGTATGAATAGTAGCACAAATAGAAAAACTCTGTCACAATTATTAGTATTTTATCCTAAAGATAGAGTTTGGCATAGAATTTATGGCATATTATTATATAATAAAATATTTTATCTAATATAAAAGGTATAGTATAGGCTACCTATAATTCAGCAGTAGTATTCTCGTTTTTTATAAAAAGAAAATAATCACAATTTGAATAGATATATTATTAAAATTAAACATAACTCTCACATGAACTGTCAAGGGTGTATAAAAGGAAGCAAAGTTATTTGGGTTTTTATAATGCTGAGTCTTGGTATTTCTACCGTCCCATTGGCACAAACTGTTAACAAACAATTATACTTATCCGACCCTTCTCAAGCACTTGACAGAAATGACCCGGTTGCCACAGCAGATGCTACAACCGCTCAGACGGCTATATTATCATTTCCGGCTTCGGCCACTATCACAACTGTTGGAACGGCGGCATCGTCGAATGCCGCACAAACGGCTTCTTCTCATACATTTTCTTACAACTCGGGTTCAACAGGTTCTAACCGCTTATTGATAGTGGGCATTTCCTATCGAAATAGGAACAGCCAAAATATAACCACAGTTACCTATGGGGGTCAAGCCATGACTTCAGTTGGCTCTACTACCAATGGTACAAACGCAAGTGTTTATAAATACCGCTTATTGGCTCCGCCAACTGGTGCTAATAATTTGGTCGTTAATTGGGATGCTGCTTTAACTCAAGGTGCTGTTATTGGGGCTGTAACTTACGATGGCATAAACCAAACTACTCCAACTGGTACCCTTGCAACCAACACAGGATCCAGTACCACACCTGCAGTTACGGTAACGGGCGCCACTGACCGTTTGATGTTTGGCGTTGTTTCAGGACGTACTTCCAGTGATTATACCGTTACAGGCGGAGGGACTCAATTGTGGGTAAGCAGACCTTTTAGCGGTCAGACTACAGGCGCCGGACAAACAAGAGCAGGAGCAGCCAGTGTCGCTTTTGGCTGGAGTGGTTCGAATGACCTATGGGCTGCTGCCGGCGTATCGCTCATTCCAGTAACGTTCCCCACATCTACAACATTTACGATGTCGCCAGTATTATGCAGTTCATTAACCGTAAAAGCAGGCACCATTACTGTTTCTACTTATGTTACCGTGAGTACCGGGTCTATGCCCTCCAATCCGAGTATGACAGCTTTGTTAAAATATGGCAGTACCAATATCATCTCACTTACCAATCCTACTTACAATAGTGGGACAGGGTTATTAACATGGACGGGTACA